>JAHDHV010000487.1 GCA_020631155.1 Bacteroidota bacterium
ACTGATGCTTGCGGTAGAACAACCTCCTGCGACCAAGTTTTTACCATTGATAATGTGATTGAACCCATTACTTGCCCTACTGGTGGAAATGTAGAATGTGCTGCTGATATTTCGGTAGGTGATATTAATTACACCCCAACTTGTGGAACTGCTACAACTATTTCGCCAACTGGGCCAACCATTGACGGCACGCCTAATTGCGATGGTACTACTTATACATATAACTACTCTTTTACTGATGCTTGTGGTAGAACAACCTCCTGCGACCAAGTTTTTACCATTGATAATGAAGGTCCAAGCATCACTTGTTCTGGAAATCTAATACTAGAATGTAATGATCCAAATAATGATAATTTAATTGATAACTGGTTAACATTGGTTACTGCAACTAGCTCTTGTGGCCTACAGGTGAACATTACTAATGATTACCTTCCTGATAATTTTAATGATTTATGTGGTAATACCGCTTCGCAAACGGTTACTTTTACAGCTACAGATATTTGTAATAGAAGTACTACTTGCAGTGCTGAAATTATTATACAAGATACCGTACAACCCGAATTTGACAACTGCAATACTGATGATTTAACCTTCTGTGAAGGCGACCCAATTAGTTTTGAGATACCCACTGCTTCTGATAATTGTACAACGCCAACGGTTACCCAGACTACAAATATAACTGTAGGAGATGATACTTTAACCCCTGGCACTTACCAAGTTTGTTTTGAAGCGGATGATGATTGTACAACACCAGTTAGTTGTTGTTTTAATGTGATTGTTGTGGCAAATCCAAGCATTAGCTTAACGGCTAGTCCTGATAATGTGGTTTGTCAAGGAATAGACCAAACACTTACACTCAGCGCAACAGTCAATGCTGGTGGTTGTCCTGTTAGTTTTCAAGGTTGGACGGGTGGCACTGGTTTAGCATACCTTACCGATCCAATGGCTAGTACAACGACCTTTACAGCCGTTCCCGCACCGGGCGACTATACCTTAGTTTATGAGGTAGAAAATAACTGCAATTGTGTAGCTAGTGAAACCATTACCGTTACTATTTTAGAAAACCCAACTGCTTCCATTACCCCAGCATTTCCAACTTCTTGTGGCATAGAACCTATTCAATTTAACGGTAATCCTGTTCCAAATAGCAATGGCGATGCAATTGTTAGTACAGTATGGAGTGGCCCTGGTGCGGTTTATCTTAATGATCCCAATATTGTTAACCCCTTGTTTGATTCTGCTGCCGCTGATGCCGATGTAATTGCTAGTGGTGGTACATTTCCTGCCTATTTTCCATTAATTTTTACCGCTACGGATGCCAATGGCTGTAGTGTAACAGATGAAGTTGAAATTATTTTATTTGAAAATGGGCAAGTAGGTATTATTCCTAATCCGGGCAATGCCTGTCAAGGAGATGCACCTATTCAAATGGAGGGTGTTATTGAAATCGCTAGTAGTGGAAATATCATTAGTACCATATGGACAGGAGATACGCAATATTTATCTGCAACCAATATTCCTAATCCTACCTTTAGCACAAACGTAGCAGGCACGTACTACCTAACTTATACTGTAACAGATGACAATGGTTGCCAAGCAATAGCGCAAGTTACCATTAATATCTACGAACCTCCTACCGTTGCCCCTGCCTCCGCTGTTGTTTGTCAAGGCGAGCCACTACAATTATTTGGAAATGCTCAAGTAAATGGCGGAATAATCATTGCTCACCAATGGACAGGCGACATCGGACCTTTGGATTTCCCGACTATTGAAAATCCTAATTTTGATACGAGTGTACCCGGCATTTATACCCTCATGTATACAGTAGAAGCAGACTATGGCAACAATCTATTGAGCAATTATCAATGTACTTCTGCCACAGAACAAATTACAGTAGAAGTGGTAGCGAATCCTGATACACCTAATATTCCAGGTCCTATTTTGCTTTGTGCTGATGAAAACATTCCAAATCTGAATCCGGGCAACGGCAGTTATTATTTCTATAATGATAATCCGAACACTGGAGGCAACTTATTGGCCGGCCCTGTTGGTAATTATACACCTAGTTCCGAAGGTACTTATTGGATGGTCGCAGAAAATCTTTCTTCCGATGGTTCTGTCAACTGTCAAAGTGCAGCCTCTAGCGTTACCATCATCCAATATGATCCAATAAGTGTTCAGGCAAGTGATCCTTTCTGCGATGCAAATACACAAGCCATTACCTACAATTTAACCATTAGCGGCGGTCAACCCGGTGATGTAGCCTCAGCCAATTATACAATCACAGTAAGTACAGCAGGCAATGTTGGTAATCCATCTATATCGCCCAATAACCCAGGAAGCGGCGACCCTGTATCTGTTACTTTAGACCCTGCAACACCTATTGGAACAGTAGTTACCATAAATATTGTTGATGGCAATGCTTGTAATTATAGTACTTCATTTACAACAACTTTCCAGTGCTGTATTGCCCAAGCAGGCACACCTTATGCCAATATTGACTGCCCAGAAGAAGATTTAAGCATTAATATCACAGGACAACAAACAGATGCCAATTACCAAACTTATGTGTTATTAGTCAATTCATCAGGTATTATTGTAGAAATATTTTTATTGAATAATAGCAATCTTAACATTCCTTATGAAAACTGGGAGGCTTATGGTGGCACAGGCACCAATTATCAGGTATTTACTTACAATGTATTGGTAGGTGCAGAACCCACTCCTGAACCCACTGTTGGACAGTCTATTAATAATATTGGCACCAATAACGAAGGTTGTTTTGACCTTTCTAATCCTAACTTTGGACAATTTTATGTACCTGATCCATTAATCATTACCTGTAACAAATTAATAGATAATGGGGAGCAAGGAGGGGTTACGCCTGTATACTACAATACCTATGAAATTTGTATTGAAGGTGGAACACTGCCCTATAACTATGTATGGGAAACAACAGGATATGTACGTCATGCCGTTATTGGAACAGGGCTAATTAGAATCATTTATGCGGATAATGCTGTTTGGAATGTTTTGATAACAGATGCCAATGGTTGTACGCTCAACAATGGTGTCGCCTTTACTAATGATCCAAGTCAAGTAGGGGGTGGTCAACAAGTCTTAGATATATATAGTGTAGTGATTAGCCCAGCTACCTCTAGTGGAGGTTGTGACAATGGAAGTATCAGTGTATATGTTGAGGGAGGTGATGGAAATTATACCTTTGAATGGATAGGCCCTAATACTTGGGAAGGTCCACCAGCGGGTTTTAATGGCGCGGGAAGTAGCAGTAGCGGCTCTGGCTCCAATAACGTATCAACTATGACAAATTTACCAGTAGGTTGGTATACAGTAACCGTAACCGATGGCGAAGGGCAAACATCAGAAGGCTGGTATTGGCTTAATTGTGTTACTCCGGGTAGAGGAAAAGGTACACAAACTTCACCAATTATGTTAACCGCACAACCTAATCCATTTGATGTAACAACGAACATTAGTTTTAGCCTCCCTAAAACAAGCACGATTAGTTTAGATGTATATAGTATTGATGGTAAAAAGGTAAGCAATCTACTACAAGGCAAGGTAGAAGGGCAGAGCATACAACAATTGCCTTTATCATCAGAACAATTAAATAGTGGAATATACCTACTGCGCTTGGTAACAGCCGATGGCAGGGTACAAACCCATAAAATCATACGCACAAAATAAATGAATGCATCAAGGATGCATCTCTCATAGGTTTAAAAGTTTTCATTTTTCGTTTCTAATGTATTTGTAAGTGTTTTAGCAGTAAAGCCTACAATTAACCATATAGATGATGGTTGGTTGTGGGCTTCTTTTTGTTTAGAAATTAGAGAATAAGTACTTAGACATAAGATTTGAGACATGAGATGTGAGATAATCAATTTACTATCAATAATTTATGAAAAATCCAATAGTTGTTTAATTTTGTCTACTTACTTAGATTTTAGAAATTTAACAAATTTTGCGTCTATTCTTCCCTTTCTGCGTCTATTAAATAAACAATAGAAAACAACTTGACAATGGTAAAGTGGGAATATGTTTGATATTACTCCTAATACCTCAATTGTAAAATTGCTTTTTGGCTATTTAGACTTTTAGATATTTAGCTGTTACAAATCAAAAACTGGCAATAACTCATTAAATTTTAAACTTCTCTTAATTTACTGGCTATCAAATACTTAAAAAAGTTACAATAGCGAAAGCCTTCGTTACATAAATTATAAAAAAAGAACTTCCCCCATCAAAAAAACACCTAAACAGTTCGTTGATTCGTGATTACACTAATTTTAAAAGCCAAAAAGCTAAAAAAGCCAAAAATCCAAAAAGCTAAAAAGCCAAAAAGCCAAAAAGCCAAAAAGCTAAAAAGCTAAAAAGCTAAAAAGCCAAAAA
>JAHDHV010000033.1 GCA_020631155.1 Bacteroidota bacterium
CTTGAAAGTTTTTGCGTTAAGCGCGAAAAAGTTTCACAGTCTTGATTGTTGGGACGTAATGCATTACGTCCTTACTATTTTATCAAGTAAAAAAGAAAAAAACGTAGGGAATACAACACTTTGTAAGATCAAGGCAAATAGCTATTATATGAAATCCCTCTTTTTCTGACACACTCATTTTTTGATTTGCTGATCTCAATTGGAATACAATAAAAGAAAATCCAAATGAAGGCTTCGACAGCAGTAAATACTACCGTTTAACTACGCAATTTTTAGGCAAAGACAAATCTTTAGACATTGTTAATGATAAGCAAAAAGATAAATTAAAGATCGCTACTACTGGAAATTACAGTGGGCAACATTGGAAAATAGAACGACAAGATAACGGCTACTACCGCCTAACAACTCAATTTTTGGGCAAAGAAAAGTCATTAGATGTTACCGCATCAAAAGATAAGTTGATGATGGCAAAATCAAGTAATGCTAGTGGCCAATATTGGAAAATTGAAAAACAAGATAACGGTTACTATCGCTTAACAAGCCAATATACAGGTAAAGAAAAATCATTAGATGTTACCCCACAAAAGGACAAATTAATGATGGCAAAATCAAGTAACGCTAGTGGGCAGTTTTGGAAAATAACGGCAATCAAATAAAATTTATAAAACAATCATCTATGAAAAATATCAAAAACAATTTATTTTTAATTTCATTATTATTCCTATGCTTTGGAATAGCTAATCATTTACAAGCCCAAACCAATATAGCCCTCAATAAAACAGCTAAACAATCCTCACAAACGAGTGCAAGTCGTGCGGTAGATGGTAATACAGATGGTATGTGGGACAAAAACTCTGTTACACACACCAATGACAATGAAAAAAATTCTTGGTGGGAAGTAGATTTGGGCGGAATGTATGCGATTTCTGAAATCAAAATTTGGAACCGAACCGACTGCTGTTGGGAGCGTTTACAAAATTTTTACATTATGGTTTCCGAAAGACCCATACAAGAAAATAATAAAGTCAGTTTTCAGTTTGCCCAAGGTCCTTTATCTTTTACCAGTGAAACTGAAAAATTTAAAACATGGAAAAATAATGTTGAAGGGCGTTATGTTCGGATTTTTATAGAAGGTACGGGCATTTTATCATTAGCCGAAGTAGAAGTCTTTGGTCAGCCGATTAAAAATACCAATGTTGCTTGGGGCAAAGCCGTCACACAATCCTCTACTGGTCAACCTAATGCGGAGGCTACAAAGGCGATAGATGGCAATACCAATAGTTGGTGGCAAACAGACAAAAACAATACCATTTGTCAAATGGCTACAACATGAATTTTTCCATTATTTTTATAATATTTTCAATGAATTAAACCTAGAAACGAACAAAGGTCATGACTGGTTTGATAGAAATTTCTGGCCAAAAGATTTTAAGGGAAATTTTGAAGAAGATTATTATAAAGAATCTATGGATAAACGAATTAAAAGATCATCGCCAACTTGGTATGATAGATTTCCTGCTCACTAGTTATTTGGCTGCTAGAGATTAAGGGAATGAATTAAATAATTGATTATTAGTTATTTGGGGTGTTATATTTTTTTTACATAAAAGTCAATTCGTAATTTCTAATTCGTAATTGATTTTGTAATTAATTTTGTAATTTTGGAGAAAATGAAATTTCGTGTTGACAATTCAAACCTCCATAAAATGTTATATGATATTTCTATTGCTATTGGGCAATTGGAGTAATTTAGTGGCTGGTGACTGCAATCAACCTGAGTTGAAAGCCGCTTATGAACAGTTACGTGGAAAAGTAGACGCTCATGAGGCAGTTACGGCTTTAGCTTTTGCAGATTCCCTATTACAATTGATGGAAAATGAGAAAGTTGAACATTGTTACCTTTATTTGTGGATACAGTATGAGAAAGGGGAAGCCTTAGAGCTATTGAGAGATAGAAGCAAAGAAGCCTTAAATATATACTACAAATTAGTTAAAGAAGCAGAAAAAACGGCAAATTGGGAATTGATGGCACAGGTGTATATTTCCATTGCTCGAATCCATGAGATTATTGGTCGCCCAAAAGATTGTTTACGCAATCTGAAAACGGCGCGTGAAATCATTGAGCAACACCGCTTTCCTGCCGTTTTTTCCCGTTTTGCTGTTCGTTATGCCTCCTACCATCGCATTTTCAACAATAGAGATACGGCTCGTGTCTATGCTATGAAAGCCATTAAATACGGACGACAATACAAAGTGCAACGCTCCGAATTAGATGGCAATTTATTGATGGGCATTTTGACAAAAGATGTAAAAAAATCAGTACATCATTTTCAGGAAGCAATTAAGATTTGCCTAGAAAGGAAAGATTTTTATGGTGTCACATTTCAAGGGATAAATATTGCTAGACGTTATACTAATATTGGGAACTTTGAAAAAGCCATGCAACATTTAAATATGGGGAGTAGTTATGCAGGAAAAATTCTAGGAAACTCTAAAGCTAAACATACAGCCTACCAATATCTTTACGAACAAAAGTCAATCGTTTTTGAAGCACAAGGAAAGCTGGATTCGGCTTTATTTTATGCAAGAAAAAGTGCAGAAGCAAGGGGGAGAGCTAATATTCAAATTAATCAAGAAGAAATTAGCAAAAAAGAAATGGCTTTTGCGATTGAAAAAGAACAAGCAAAACTGCAATATGAAAAAGAACAATCCCTTTATCTGCGCTTAGGATTTTTTGTATTAAGTGTATTATTGGGCTTTATGATTATCGCATTTTTAAAAAATGAAAATAAAAAGCGTTTTATTGCTAAACAAAATGCCTTGATTGCCAAAAAAAATAAAGAATTAACGGAAGCACTGCGCTATCAATCCCTATTACTTTCAGAGGTGCACCATAGGGTAAAAAATAACCTACAATTGGTCATGAGTATGTTGACACTGAAAGGCCATAAAATTCCTGAAATGAATGTTCAAGCCCATTTTACAGACCTATCCAACAAAGTATACAGTATCGCGCTTATACATGAGCAATTGTATAATGCTAAAGAATTTGAAAAAATAAACTTAAATGATTATATACAAGAGTTGTTAGAGCATTATAAGAAATTGCAAAATAATGAAACTGCTTTTTCCTTTCAACTAGAAACCAATCAAGTAGTATTTTTGAACCTAGCAACTGTTTTACCATTGGGCATCATTTGTTCTGAGCTTATCAGCAATTCCCTAAAATATGCACGTATGCCCGACCGTCAACTTAGCCTGCATTTACATATCAAAAAAACACAAGACTATTATCACTTTCTTTATGAAGACAATGGACCTGGTTATCCAAGTAAAATATTAAAACACAAAAACGGCAGCATGGGCAAAATGCTCATCAGCAGCATGGTCAAACAATTACAAGCCAAAAGCAATACTAGCAATAGGGAAGGAGCAGTATTTACCCTAGTTTTTAAAGAAAAGTCGGTTTCGGTGGTGTAGAGAGAGGAGAGGTGAACAAGTTGAAAAAAAGAGCATGTGACCTACTTATCAAAGCTCGCCACACGCTCAAATGAATAACTTACGAAATGCTTATTAGCCATTCATAATATTTGCAATCAGTGAATTTAGTAATTTTTAAAATCTTATGTTTTGTGTTATTATTTTTTTATTCTATCAGCAATTTTTTTACATACTGTTGAGTAGCTGTTTTTACTTGCAACAAGTATAAACCCGTTGGCAAATCTTTGATATTCATAGAGTTAGTGTATAGACCATCATTTGCTTGTACTGCTTGCTGATGAACAATTTTACCACTTAAATTGCTTATTCGAATGGTAAATGGAGTTGTTTCTACGCCTAATTTTACTTGTAAATTAAATTTTCCACTATTTGGATTGGGAAAAATCGTCAATGCTTTGCTTGCGTCTATTGCAGTTGTAGAGGAGGTAGTAGTTGTATTTACGCTGCCTGTTTTTCGTCCACCGCCATGATGTCCATCGCCATGATGTCCACCATCACCATCATTATCGTTGCACTCACGTACTTTAAATACATTGCGAGGCAAGTGATCCAAAGAGGTATTCCTCTCAATAATTTTAGATAGTTCAGTATCTTTAATTTTTGTTCTATCACTACCACTAAAAGCAGGATCATTTTCAAAATAATAATAATCGCCATCTCTAAGTCGTGTAAATTGCTCATTTAAAACTTGTTCCAATGTTCGCCCAATGGAACCGCCACTAATATGATCTTCGGCTAATAGCCCTACCCACGCATCAATATTATTCACATTTCCATCATAAGCAGCACTCAAAGCAGCCTGCACAGTCGGATCACTACTGATTTCTCTGAAACTTCGCACTCGTCTATTGGTGTAATGCTCCCGAATAAAACTGTAATGTGGCAAGCCATGATCGCGCCCTCTTTGAATATTGAGCGAAGCCAAATCTAAGCCAAAAACAGCAGGGGCAGTCGGATCGCCAAATAAGAAATTTCTAAGATTATCAATAATTTTTAAATCAATTTCTTGCTGTGTTTGCAAGCTTAACCCTTTCAAAAAAGGTTCAATTCCATGTGTTGCCACCTGCGAAGGATTAAAGAATGCCTCTAAAAGTGTGAGTGAACCACCATCCACATCATTACAATTGTCATCTATCAACAACAATTCTTCGGTGACCATTGTATGCCCCAAACGATAGGCAGCCGTAGCAAAAACATTTGTAATATCGGGCTTCACATTGTTTTTATAAGCTGAATAATTAGGTAGGTTTACGCCCAAAGCAGGTAAAAACTCTTCAAAAGTGATCTGTTGCATATAAGCACCAACCCATTTTCGCGCCAATTGATACAACTGTTCATCACCATTAATGCCTTGTTTTTTTAGTTTATCACATAGGCGATTGTGCTCTCGAACAAATAAAGTATGTAGAGTTGTTAGTCCAGGCTGTTCATTAGCACGCACATCACCTGCAACAAAAACCTTATTTGTATGCTCCTCATCTCCAGCCATGCTAGGCGCATTAGTATCAATAGCACTACTTAACTCTCCGTCAACGGTGTTATAGGGTAGTAAATTTCCAGCTGATGTTTTTAACTTGCCATCTGTGAAAGTTCTTAGCCAGTCGGCGCGGCTTTGTTCAGAGCCATAAACGTTGGATGCGTCTATCCATGAGGTAATGAGGTTGGTTTGCTCTCTTGGGGTGTTGGTGCCTGTACCCGGATATATTTCTGAACGGAAAAAAGGAATATCAGAGGTGAATAAAGGCTCGTTTGCTGGCATTGTAATGGGGTGATATTCGGTTTCTCCTTCGGGAGTAAGGTCTATATCGTGATCAAGGAATTGTCCCCAGGTGAATACAAAAGAGCTTAATTCGTCACCACTTTCTATGCTCGCCGATTGTGCAGACACTATATTGGAAATCTCTCTAGGACTTTTGCGATTGCTGCCTGCCATATCGTTATAAGGGTCGGGATTATCGTATTGGGCAGGCATTTTACGAGATAAAGGCACATCAGCCGCGCCCCATTCACTGCCGTTGTTGGTCAAATTATTACAAGTACCATCAATACTGCGATTAGGCTGACGTGTTGTGCAGTTTGCTGCCGACTTTTGGGTAATAATTGGCGTGCTATTTTTTCTTGGAATGTGTTGAAAATTTTTAGCGTTTGTTTTAAATTTTTTGCCAATAATTTTTGTTTGCTTTTGGGCTTGCACTTGAAAAATACCTATGTAATTGAGGCACAAAAATAAGCTAATAATAATTGAAAAATTAAATTTTCTCTGCTTTAAATCGTTCATAATTGTTTATTTTTTAGTTAAGAAAAAATAGACATTAAATTTTAAAAAGTACATTGTAAAACAGTGTAAGTGATAAAAAATTTCCATTTATTCCTTTTTATTTTAAAATGGAATATGTGCTATTTAGCTGAAAGAATATTTGTTATTATGGTTTTAAACTATCTTCTTAAAGTTGTAGAATTACTCAAAAGTAGGTTAAATCTCTTTTTATAAAAAAATGAACTGAGTAGATAGGTAAAATATAGGGACAAGGACGTATGTATGCATATAGTGAGTTTAGGATGTTAAAAATAACGTATGATCTTACTTGACAACCTTAGTGCAAAGAATGTCTAAAAGGTTGCCTGAAAATGTTGTTTTTTGTTAAAATTATTTTTTATTACAGTATAATATTTTGATAATGAATTTTTTATTCATTGTTTTTGCTTCGCAATAAATTATAAGTACTACACAATAATTAAACGGGACTCTTTGTTTGATTAAAACAATGAAAGTCAATACTTTAGAACAAAATTGTGCATAATTAATTAGTGCTTGGCACTTAAATCACTTTTTAATCTTCCTAATGGATATAAGCTGTTGATTTTTATAGTATTATGACGGCTAAAGCCTTCGTTACAGAAAACATCCAAAAAGAAATCAATCAGTAAAAAACGTCCAAAAACGAATCACTAATCTACTAATCACGAATCCACGAACTGTCAAAGTAAGCACAAACTGTTTGGTAAAAAAACACGCTATTTGAAACATCCCCCACATTTTTAGTATGACACATAAAAAATGCCGTAATGAACATACATTACGGCACTTCTTGTAAGTGACAAGCACTATTTAATTGTGCACAATTTTGTGCTAAAGTATTAGAAATGAGTAGTTTAGTCTTTTGCTATTGTAGCATTAATTTTGTCTAGGCACTTACAATAGATTTAGGTTACTTTTAATTTTAACCGTTACTTAAATGCTTAGAAAATTGTGTGAACCCCAAAATCTCATATCTCCTGTCTCCCATCTCCCATCTATCATATAGTAACGAACAACAAAAAAAACGTCTTATTATTTAGGCACTTACTTTTTGTATATCAAAAAAATAATAGGACTTTAGGAGGCTCTTTTGCCTTCAATTTTATATTTATAAACAAATCTTTTGTAGATTCGGTTAAATTTATAATTAATCATGGAAAAATAAATCCACAGAAGCTTAGTAATGCACAAATAATAAATTGAACTATAAAGCCACAATGATTTTGAATTGTACGAGGCGAAAAACGTAGTCATAGTGGAGCTACGGCGAGGCTTTGCAACGAAGTACAAGGCAAAATAATAAAGGCGACTGGTTCAACTTATTATTGTAGAATTACAAAGCGCGAATATAGTTAATGTGCTTGCTTTGCTCATTTTTATTTTCAAAAAATTTTAGGCTGTGTCTAATGTCAAACAAGGTAAAGATTTTTTTAAATAGTTAAGTAACTTGACAATGGTAAATTAGAGAAGTGTTTACGATTACTCCAAATACTTTAATCGTAAGGTTGCCTTTTAGCCTTTTGGATGTTTAGATAATAGACTTGTTCGGCGGGGGCAGATTGGTGGGAAAATTGAACTATTTTCGACCACTTGAAGGCTTTTTGAGGGCGCATAGCCTAAGCTACGTAACCGAAAAAAGGCATAAAGTGGGAAGAAAAGAGTCAATTTTAGCCCGATATGAAACCCGCTGAACAAGTCTAATAGTAGGTTGTAGCAAGGTCACTAAAGAAATGACGTAAAAAGGGCTAAAAAAAATCGCAATTATAAAAAGCTTTGCGTAATTTTTCGACATATTTGCAAGCCTCAATAAAACCAGTACCTTTTTAAGTACCCCTGAGCAAAATGTTATTTTGTACAATCAGCGAGTGCTTAACATTTAAAGTAATTTTTTTATGATAGATATAGACTAAGTTAAATTTAAATCATATTTTGTACCAAAATTTTCGCACGATATAAATTCGCTATGAAACGAATAATTCAAGTAGGAGGAGCGGTTTGTTTATTGTTATTTATGATGCAATGGGCGGTTGCTCAAAGTGGGTATTATAACCAAAGATCAAGTAGTTCATACTATCCAAGTAGTTCATCGTATTCCTATACACCTAGACCAGTGTATAGTGATTCCGAATATAGGGCTAAGATGAACGCTATTTATTCTCCCCAAATTCGATTGACTTACAATAAAAGGGTACGCGCTTTTATTCATGTGTATACCTTGAAAAAACGGGATGTTGCAGAACGTATTTTGGGGATGCAACAAGTTTATTTCCCCATTATTGAGCCCATATTCCGACAACACGGAATGCCAGATGTGCTCAAATATTTGGCAGCAACCGAGTCGGCACTCAATCAAAATGCAGTGTCAAGAGCAGGTGCAACAGGCTTATGGCAGTTTATGAAAGCAACGGGGAGGGAGCATCATTTACAAATCAATTCTACAATTGATGAGCGGCGCGATCCTTATAAGGCTACAGTTGCAGCAGCGCGTTTCTTAAAGCGATTACATCGTAAATATGGTGATTGGCTCTTGGCAATTGCTGCTTATAATTGTGGGGCTGGCAATGTTAATAAAGCCATCCGCAAATCTGGTGGCCGCCGTACTTTTTGGGGGGTTATGAAGCATTTACCAAGAGAAACAAGGGGGTATGTGCCTTCTTTTATCGCTTGTGTTTATTTTATGAACTACCCTAGCGATCATTATTTAGATGCTACCTCGCCACTTTATCCCGATGCTTATCGCTATTCAGAAACGGTGATGGTTGATCGGGTGATGAGTTTAAATGAAGTAGCCCGACAAACAGGGGTGAATATAGGTGAATTGAAATATTTAAATGCCGCTTTGCGAAAAAATACAACGCCTAGACATTCTTATCCATTGCGTTTGCCTTCTTATTCGGTTGCAGCTTTTAGAGCAGGAATGGGATACCGTTCTCTAGCTTATGGCGGTAGAGATAGTCGTTCTTACTACTCCTCTGCTAGTAATTATCGCAATGCTGGAGTCTCTCAAAGTTATACTTTGCCTAGTAGCGCACAAAGCTCTGTTTATCAGCGTGTTAAAAGTACTGTTCATACACCTTCTTCTAGTGATGGTAAAATCAAGCCAATTCCACCAATCTCTAGTTATTATCAACAAGTACATGGCTCGTCAACTCCCATTTCTCCAGTTGCTTATACCCCCTCAAGAACAAGTACACCAGCATCTTTAAAGCCTATTCCATCTATCTCTAGCTATCGAAATAATAACAGTTCTACTAGCAGTAAAGGTTATGGAATTAGTGATGTATATACGGTTGATAAATATGGAAATAAACGGACTCTTTCTAGTACTACTTCAACTCCAGCAAGAATAACAAGCAGTAGTCCATATACAGTTAATCAGTCGCCGAGTTATGCCAGTCAAACGACTTCCTCTAGGAACTATAATAATGTAAGCAGTTCAGGGCAAGTGTTGAACACAGGTTCTAAACCGATGATTTACAAAGGAAATGTGTCGAGTTCATCATCAAATGTCATCGCTACTAGCCGACCTTTAACAACTGCTTCACCATCTATGGTTTATACAGGAAATATTTCCAGTTCTTCTTATCCTAGTAGCAGCTATAACACAACAAGCAGCGGCCGCATAATGTTAAGTTATACCGTTAAAGAGGGGGATAATTTAAACCGCATTGCAGATTGGTACGATTGTTCGGTGAGTGAAATTAGAACTTGGAATAGCATATCAGGAAATAATATCAGGAAAGGTCAGCCGATTAATATATGGGTACCTGCTTCACAAGAAGGAAAATATGATCGAATTGATAAATTAAGTTTGAGTGCTAAAAATGCCATTTATGGCAGTGGCACCTCATTAGCGATGACAAGTAAAAAATCGTCAAAAGCTAAAAAATCAACTAAGCAGAAATCAAAAAAGAAAAAATCAAAAGTTAAAAAACATAAAGTGCGAAAAGGAGAAACACTTTGGAGTATTGCAAAGCGTTATGAAGGCTCAACTTTAGCATCTTTGCGAAAATTAAACGGACTAAAAAGAAACTATAAAGTTCGCGCTGGCGAAATGTTGAAAGTGCATGTTAGGTAGATGTGAGACTTGAGATATGAGAGGTATGTTTCAAATCCTGTACTTTTCCATCAAACAATTTGTAACTATTATTAAAAACTTGTGGATTCGTGATTAGTAGATTAGTGATTCGTATTTTGGCACTTTTTAGTTTCTTTTTGAATGAGTTCTGTAACGAAGGCTTTAGCCGTTGCATATTTACAGATATTTAAAATTCAAAGCATTGTATCTGCATTAATAATCAAATAATATTTTTTTTTGTAAAAGCTAAAAATCCAAAAGTCTAAATAGCTAAATATCTAAATATCAATTTTAAAGGCAAAGTGTTAGGATGATAATGAAACATACCATATGAGACGAGAGATTTAAGATGAAAAAAATATAATTTATTGTTATCCAAGAGGTAGAAGGTATTACTTACTTTCTACCTTTTTGTTTTTATATTTAAAATTATTGATTTATTAAGTTAACTGATAATCAATTGATTACTAAAATTAAAAATTACAGTGTTAAGTATAAAACAGTAAAAAAAGGAAATTTGCTTTAACCCTTAAAAAATAGTACCTTACGGTTAAAAAACTAAAAACCTTACAACTTTGAAACCTTACAACCTCAAACCAATTTAATAAAAATGACCACCCAAACTAAGAAGTTACTACCTAGTGTTCCTTTTTACAAAAGCTTGCTTAAACTACCAAAACTGATTAAAAACCCGAAAGAGGTGATGATGGCAAGTGTACAAGAGTATGGCGATACCTACAGTGTGCGAATGAGTGCAGGTGAGCGAGCAATTATCACTTGTAATGCAGATTATATTCAACATATTTTACAAAGAAATAATCGCAATTACAGCAAGTCCAAAGCGCAATTAGAAGGTCTAGGAAAGTACTTAGGACGCGGTTTGTTGACTAGCGAAGGGCAATATTGGCTGCAACAACGCCGATTGATACAGCCCGGTTTTCATCGTCAGCGATTAGCAGGCTTGGTAAATATCATCCTGTTAGAAGTTAATGAATTTATAGCAAATTTTGATAAATATAATTCGAAAAATGAAGATGGTAGTGTAGACATTGCTGAAGGCATGATGAAGTTGACCTTTATGATTGTGTCTAAATCACTTTTTAGTACAGGCGTTTCAGAGCAAGAGCTAAACCGAATTGGCTATATTATCAAAACGATGCAAAAGCACATTGTCACAAGAATTAGGCAGCCTTATTTGCGCCCCATTCATTACATTTTGCAAAAAGAAAAATTTTATACTAATCTCATGAAAGAGGGGGATGAAATATTATTTAGAAGCATTAATGAGCGTAAAGCAAGTCAAGAAACACACAACGATTTGTTGGATATGTTAATGAGTGTGCGCTATGAAGATACAGGCGAAGGAATGACGGAGCAACAACTTAGAGATGAGGTGTTAATTTTGTTTGTAGCAGGACACGAAACAACAGGCAATGCTTTAACATGGCTTTGGTATCTACTAGCGCAGCATCCAGAAATTGAAGAAAAAGTCATTCAAGAAGTTAATGCTGTTGTTGGTGATGAACCGCTGACCTTTGAAAAAGTGATGCAGTTAACTTATACCAAACAAGTGATACAAGAAAGTATGCGCTTGTACCCACCTGCATGGGCGGTAGATCGTGTTGCGCTAGACGATGATCAACTGGGAGATTACCAAGTAGCTAAAGGCACCATCATACTGTCTTTTATTTACGGAACACATCGCAATCCAAACTACTGGAACAATCCAGATGTATTTGATCCTGAGCGATTTACAAAAGAAAATAGGAAAAAACGACCTAGCTTTGCCTACTTGCCATTTGGCGGAGGCCCTCGTTTATGTATTGGAAATAATTTTGCACTAATGGAAATGCAAATTGCCGTTGCTCAACTCATCCGACACTTTAAATTTGAACTCGTAGAAGAACAAACCATTGAAGCCATGCCCCTAGTAACCCTACAACCTAAATACGGTATCCAAATGAAGGTGAAAAGGAGAGGGGCGTGATTCGTAGATTCGTGATTGGTGGATTCGTGATTGGTGGATTCGTGATTGGTGGATTCGTGATTAGTGGATTCGTGACTCACTAATATACGGTTTCTGTAGCGACAGCTTTAGCTGTTATAACCCTATAAACACCTAAAAATCATTATCTAACCTCTAATTTCTGATCTCTAATATCTAATTTCCAAAAGTCTAAATATCCAAATATCTAAAAATCTAAATATCTAAAAAAAAATGAACTTAGAAAATTTTATAAAACAAATACTATTTGAAGATGTTCGTGATGAAGGCGACCATACTTCCCTATCCTGTATTCCAGCTACAGCAACAGGAAAAGCGCGATTATTGGTCAAAGATAATGGCATCTTAGCAGGGGTAGAACTCGCCCAACAAATCTTTCGACAAGTAGACGAAGGACTACAAACAGAAGTATTAATAGGTGATGGCGTAGCCGTAAAAAAAGGAGACATTGCCTTTATCGTATCGGGGCGCACACAGTCCATTTTAACAGCAGAACGCCTTGTTTTAAACTGTATGCAGCGCATGAGTGGCATCGCCACAATGACCAATCATTTTGTGCAGAAAGTGAAAGGTTGTAAGGCGAAAGTACTGGATACACGCAAGACAGCCCCGGGCATGAGACATATCGAAAAATGGGCAGTTCGCATTGGCGGCGGACACAATCATCGCATGGGTTTATACGATATGATTATGATAAAAGACAATCACCACGACTTTTGCGGAGGCATCACAAAAGCCGTTGAAACGACCCGTAAGTACCTCAAAGACAAAAACTTAGATTTAAAAGTAGAAGTAGAAGTCCGCAACCTAGAAGAACTCGCCGAAGCCCTCGCAACCAAAGCCGTAGACCGCGTAATGTTCGACAATTTCGATGTGCCAACCACCTACAAAGCCGTACAAATCGTCAACGGACAAGTCGAAACCGAATCCTCTGGTGGCATCACTTTGGACACCATCAGAGGCTATGCCGAAACAGGCGTAGACTATATTTCTGTGGGTGCGCTGACCCATTCCTATAAGAGTTTGGATTTGAGCTTGAAGGCGGTTTAGGGGGGGATTTTAGAGGGGATTCGTGGATTCGTGGATTCGTAAAATCTAAATATCCAAAAGTCTCATATCTATTTCGCCCCATCCACAATTTTCTGCAAAATACCCAATAATAAAGCCACATCGGAGAGCAAATAACGGTCAATATCTAAGGTGATGCAATTATCTTCTAATTTCAAAAAACGCCATTCTGTGCCTGTTGTGCTAGAGCCGTAAAGCGTTTTGATGGGGTAATTGCTCTCTTTATTAAGGATATTTGCGGCAATCAATTGGGCAGCGCATTGTATGGTGCCCTGCTCAATATCTTGTTTTTTTGCTTCTGTAATGCTAAAAATGGGTGTGTGAATAAAATCTTGAATTTTGCTAAACGACAACATAAAATCACATTCGCCATTCAAACCCCTTTTTTCATCCACATTGAGCAACATACCCGAATAAATCGTAAAAACGTCCTCATTTTGCTTGCTCAATTCCATTAAAACAGGCGAAACCAAACGTTCAGAGCGTGATTTTTCACTGCTAAATCCAATTCGCCTGCCCAATTCCAGCGTTTCAATCAACCAACTACTCGGTTCTAAGGCTTTGATTTTTTTAGGATTAAATAAATGTGTTGCCTTAAATTGTATGTTAAATTGCTGTGCTAGTAATCGAGGAGTAAATTGTGTAAAGGCCATTTTTTTGCTTTTTACAATGCTTAATTATTTTCTATATAACAAAAAAGAAGGCTATTAGGTTTGAAATTATTGGTTGTGGGATTTTTTGATATTGAAATATCCCACAACCAACCCAAAAAATCTCACATCTCCTGTCTCACATCTCCCGTCTCAAAAAAAACTAATTCAACGTAAAATTAATACGTAATCCGCCTTGTTGATTGGTAACAGGGAAGGACTGCGAGGTTCGTGGAACGGTGCGTGTATAGTCGTAGAAAATCGAAGCCCGTAGTCGCTCGCTGACGACGTAGTCAATGACAGGCGAAATACGGATTGTTTTCATACCGCGTACATCCTGCACCAAATCTTGGTCAAGACTGTGGTTTACGGTATAGTCATCGCGGAGGGAGAAGTCAAATTTAAAGCTGAGTTCGTTCTCCAAATTGATTTCTTTACCGCCCCATTTAAATGGCAACTTAAAACCATTTTGGAAGGTATAGCCCAAGCCAATAACAAATTCCTCTGAACGCTGTTCGCTGAGTTGGTAGTCAATGAAGCTCATACCCAAAGCGCGTGCTGTTTTATACTCAAAGCGTGTGCTAAGGCCGTTGACCCAAGTGGCATCTATACCAAACATTGGGGCAAACTGCTCGGAAATGCTGATGTTTGGAATGATGTAATGGGTAAAATAGTTGCCTGTAATGGTATCAATAGTCGTTGGGATGGCGATATTTTCCCCTACAATATAGTCTACCAATCTGCCGTCATTGGTCACTTCTGGATTGCGGCGGTCTACGGTAAAGTCTAAATCTTGCCTAAAATTATTGATATTAAGCGTAGAATTATAGGCGTGAGATAGGTTAATGCTGGAAAATAGCGATTTAAAAAGGGGCAATTTATTCAAACCATTATAAGTCACTCGCCAGTTGGGGAGTGGGAAATGGTTGAGGATGTTGAGGTTCATGGTTTCGGGATTGCGCCCTGCATAGGCAGCCACAAAAGCGGGAGCCAATACATCAGGGGAAATTGGACCGTAACCGAAAGCATAGTCCGCATTAACTGACCCATTCTGCTCAAAATCTCCTTCCGAATTAGGGTTTAGCCCTTGCCATCTTCGCGAAATATCGCCTCGATAACTTTCAAATCGCTTGAAGGTACTGGAAATATTGCTGGTATCAATTTCATCATATAATGTATTGAAGGCAACATAGGAAATGGAAAAACCACCTTCATCTTGCAATGGTAAATGTTGATAAGCGCGTGTATTTTTATCTGTTATATCATTAGCTGCAAAAAACTGACGATTGGTTTTGTTGTAGTTCAAATTCATATTGACATCCACACGCAAATCTTTGAAGGGCTCTAAACGAGTGGTCACGCGGAGGCTTTTGTCCTTGCTTCGGATGACTGGATCGTACAGCCTATTACTTTTAGTCAGCCAATCGTTTTCGGCGGCGCGCTCTAACCAAGGGTCATCGGGTTGCCAGCCGAAAATAAAGTCAAATCCGGGGGCGTTTACATCCCAATTTTGCCCAATGTACTGCGATTCGTGATTAAACCCGGGGATAACGGTTGATTTTCGGTCGTTATAATTCAGCGAAACGCGTTTAAGCATCAAGAGGGGCTGTAGTAGAATTTTGGTAATAGGGCTGATGTCTCCTGCCGCACGCTTATTCTTTTTGTTGGCGGCATCTGGGGCTTCTGCTTTTTTATCCTTTGGTTTTCGGCCTCTAGGCTTTTTGCGATTCGATCTGCTGGAGGTAGCTTTTTTAAATAGGGGAACTTTATTGTATAATTTGGAAAATGACAATTCTGCATTAATTTGAATGTCTTGCGAATTGTAAATGTTATTCCCAATCTCACTGGCAATGCCTGTATTAGATGGATCGTCAAAAGAAGTTACAGGATTGCCTTGCCATTTATAGGTACTACCGTAGGAAGTTCGCACTGTTGTCCAGTCGAGGAATGGAATTTTGTTCAATGGCAAATTATAACTTAAAGATGCCGATTGATCGTAAAGCGTAGTACGTCCTAAATCGCGGATGCCGTCCCTAATACGTTGTTTATTTTCATCGCTACCTGGGTCGCCTGCCAATTCATCAATAACCGATTGATTATTGGCATTAAAGGTAAAGTTAATAGATTTAGTAGGTTGATAATCAAAGTTATACCTTCGATTCCAGAAGATGTATTTATTCCAAATGGGGTTTGGATCAAATTCTTCTGCGCCGAGTCTTCGCAACTGCACTTTTTGTTTAAAACGTTCAATATCTGTTTGGAAGCCTATGCGATTTGGAATAGGGTTGATGTTAAAATCTTTGAGGAGCGATAGGTATTTGCTCTTAGATTGAATCATTTTTCTAAACGGATAAATGCTTTTCGGGCGAGTATTATATTTATAACCTAAAGCAGCAAAATGTCGCGTTTCATCCGCACTTTTGATGATGGGATCGCGGTTTTCGGTTTTGGTATAAGCATAGGTCAGATCCAAGTTTTCCACATCCCAGACTTTGGGTTTGCGCTCTGGATTGGTACGCTCTTTTCGCACATTCGTAAAGTTCAAACTCTTAATGGTAGAGGCAGTTTGTCGTTTTTTGCGTTCTTCCTTCACTACCGCATTTGCCTCACCGGGATTGCGTCTTTCCTCCACTGCGCGAATACTATCCATTTGCTCATTAAAAATAATATCTGTATCATAAGGATCGTATTCTGGGGTGCTTACAGTTCTGGTAATGCCTGCATACATAGGTATACGAACACCTGAATTTTTCGGTAATAATCTACCTAATTCTAAGTTGGTAGAGGCATTGTATTCGACATAATTATCGCGGAGGCGTTCATGTACACGCTGCTCAATTTGTCCGAAGCCATTGGTATGGGCATTTCCCGAAAAAGTCATACTCCCAAAATCGGCGAGCTTGACATCCATACGGGCAAGACCAGCGAAACCTGCGCCTTCGTCAAAGTCGGTGAGGCGCAACTCGTTGAACCATACCGTAGCGCAAACCGAAGCAGCGTCATCTGGAATGGCATCTCGCTCGGTGAGGCTGGTTCGTTTAGGGTTGCGAACTCCCAACATGACCTGCTTGACACGCCCTAAGTCGGGGCTACCAACCACACTTACTCGCCGTCTACGCTTGCCAACTATAAGACTATCAGCGTCAATATATCGGATAAAAGGTTTATTGACAGGTAGGTTAGGGTTGATGCGCCGTTGAGAATTGCGTTCTAGCTTTAACTTGACCAATTCTTGTAATGGAACATCTATATCGTTTTCTTCTGGCCAAATGTCGCGTTGGGTATAAGCAAGCGTATCATCAGAGGCTTTGAGTTGTGTTACTTTAAGTGGAACTTCGTATTCGTAATAATTTTGTTGAAAATCATCGCCTAGGCGAATGAAGGCAGTAACTTCGTCATCTTCTATAGGAAAACAATCGCGAGAGGTATCAGATTTGGCATGAATAAACATTTTCAGGTTTTTAAATACCCGCATATCCATGTCAATGGTTTTGTAAATGCCCCTTGCCTCGCCATCCTTTAAGCGTCCGACTTCTATAGAAATGGCTTGCTCATTTTGCAGTACATTAAACTGTGCGTTGGTAATATTTTCCCGTTGAATACCCGGTGGAATGATATAGGGGATGGCAGAACGGTCGGAGTTTTGCTCTAAACTAACCGTTGCAATATTAAAATAAGAATCCGTTTCATTATCATTAGGCAAATATTCCCCTTCTTCACGCAGTACAGGGTCGTATCTTCGCCAATTGCTTCGCACCAAATTAAAGCGCGCAAAACGACAAACGACAGGGTCTTCAAAACCTGTCATAAACATTCGGATACCTTCAATATTACGTAAGTCAACACTACCTATTTTTTCTGTATAATCTTCTACAGGAATTCTGAAATAATACCAACGAACTGTTGTATCTGTTCTATCTTCATAATCTACACGCGCATCAATATAATCTGCCAAATAATCTTCTCCAATTTGCATATCTTGGAAAGATTTCAGGTGTATGCGATATTGTAAATAGGCTTCGGCGCGCTCTAGGGAACGGTCGTTGTCTAGGTCTTCGGCTTCGGGGAGGTTGGTAGCAGCATTGGTAAAATTAATGCTATCTGTTTGCACAGGGGAGTTACCTTCAGCACCGTTAAATGCTTTATAACGTTCCAGAATAGTAGAATTCATTTGATCGTAGCTCACATCTCGGAAGAAGAGAAAATCATCACCTGATGGATCGGCAAGGATTTGATCTAAACGCTCTTGAGTTTCAGTATCGCTAGTTGTGTTGCGTAAATTTTGGATATAATTCACATAATCTTTAAATTCTTCCGTTTCTCCTGTATTATTTAAGCCGTCAAAGCCAATATCCTGTTCTTGACGAATATCTATTTCATTAGAAAAGCCATTGATCAATGGCGGTATTCGAGGGGCAACCCCCCATACCGTTGTACTGTCTAAACTTACCGTTTCATTCAAGCCATTTTCATAAAAAGCCCGCCCATCTTTTAACACATCTTCCGACACATTTCCAAGATTTAAGTATAAATAACCATCATTATCTCTATTGTAAATCAATGGATCCATCAGCCAAAACTCAACAAATTCCACATTAGCTTGTTCAAAATCTTTATATGGGCAATTTCTCATAATACCACCCCAGCGAGTTTCAGGGTCTTTTAATTTTCCATCCGCCTCTAAACCTGCTGAATAGTCACTTCCCTCAGTTTCAAAATTATATTGCCCACGCTCATCAGGATAATAAGCCATGTCGAAGGTAACCGTATTGGCTTGTGTATTAGAAAGTATTGAAGATTGTAAATTTGGAAAAACTTCTACTTGAGGAATCAAACGAGCATATTGATTCGTTTCGGCTTCTATCTGTAGGGTTTCGTCGAGCTGACCATTCTGTGGATTGAAAAAGAAATCAATTTGATACCAAGCCATTTTTGCTCGGTTAAAGTTATAGGCTAAATCATTGCTCAAATTAGCTTCTTGAAACAAGGGCACACCAAATTCATCAATTGTTCCTTTAGGTGTACTGGCCAATTTCCATGCATTATAAGGAAAGCGAAGATCAAAGGTATTATTACTTCCCTCAAAATCATCAATATAAGCAGTACCATTATTATCACCATCAATTGCGCGCGAGTGACCGGGCAATAGGCCTGCAACCTCCGCATTGAAGGTGATGGAAGAAGGCTCTTTGGTATCCAAAAACGGCAATTTATCCACCATTTTTGTAATCCAAGGGGCCTCTGTAAAATAATTCATATCTAAACCCACCATGCTATTGGCAATTGGGTCTTCCCCATAATTGACTTTTTGGGTAAATGGCCGCTCGGATAAACGTACAAAAGTACCCCCAATGTTAATGTCTCTGCTAACTTGATAATCCAGCCTTGCACCGATATAGGTTTTTTGCTGTAGCCCAAAAATACCGCTATCTTCAAAAGCCACATTAATTGGAATACCTGCTTGTAGGTAAGCATCATTTAAAATGCGAACCCTACCTAAATTATAGTCTACCGTATAGTCAGAACCTTCTGTTAGAACGCGGCCGCCAGCCGTTACTCGTACCGAACCCGGGGGAATGTTGAAGGCACCTAACGGAATTTCTGAGGAGACCGTTTCTTTATAAGTACCACGTATCCAGAAGCGATTTTTTTCAGGGTATTCTAAGGCAATGGTTTTGGTGGAATCGTAGATCACTTGGTAAGTATATTGACTAGCTAATTCTACTTCTTGCTCGGTGAATTGTTCTTGTAAATTTTTGCCAAAAGGCTCTAAAACAGGGAAGATAATCCGCCCATTTCGCACATTGATTGTACCGTAGCGATAGGCATTGGTAGCACTTGCTTGTGCATTGCTACTGCTGCCACCAAATCCACGACCACCACCACGACCGCCGCCACCTGTGCTATTACTGCCAGTAGCGCGTGTAGAGTTGTTTTGTGCGGCAGGCAGAAAGTCGAAAATACCATCAGATTGTGGTTGATTAACCGCATTTAGTCGGTCTAAGCCAAGTACCTGAATCAATGGATTTCCTCTAAGGTTTTCTCCTTCAGGTATGTAACGCAATTCGCCACCGCCTGCATTTTCATAATAAATATCTAATTTAAAATCTTGTTGTTCTAGTTGAAAAGTACCTAGTGAATAGATATTTTTCATCATCAAATCAAAAAGCGGATGATTGGGAATTAAGGAAGTACTTTTCAACATTTTCAAAAAAGCAATTCGTGGAGCTTGCAAACTATCTACTGGAAAAATGTCTTCTGCAAATTCACCCACCTGATGTTTTTCCCCTGTTCGTGCATCTACATACTCATAAGCAACACCTACGACCTCATTTGGATTGAGGCGGAAATTGATGGAAACAAAACCCAATTGTGGGTCAAAGGTATACTCACTTTGGTTCAGACGGCGCGCACGTGTTTGGCGGAAATCACGCACATCTTGTAGTTGGTATTGTGTTTCTAAGGTGGAAATAACTAAAGCTAGATTTCTAGCAGAATTATTTTCATCAGTATCTAATATTCTTTTCAGGTTATTGATTTCGTTTCTAGGTAGGGGAGAGCTTTCTTGTACAGAAGATACGGTGGTATTGGTATTAAAAGGAGTGATTTCTCCTAAGTCGGCGAGGGCAGTAATATCGCGTTGGGTATCTTCGGGAGTGCCTCTATTATCGCTTACATAAACATCCAAACGGGTAATGGTAATCGGCGATTGAATATAGGGGCGAGTAGCGACCCATTCCTCAAAATTATTTCTAAAATATTGGGCTAAGAAAAAGTGGCGGTTATCGTCATACTCATAAGAGGAAACTTCAAATTCTTTGATTTGGCCACCATTTTGCAAAGTGATATTGCGCGCCCTTGAGCGTTGTTGAGACAGCACAGTGTTAACCGTTAAACGGCCGAATTTTAACTTCGTTTGTATACCAAATAAATTTTGTGCACCGGGAATTAAAGTAACAGGCAGATTAAAATTAACATTTCCCGCTCTAATTTCCTGAATGATTTCATCCTCATCACCTATATATTCTAATTTTATTTGGTTGTCGAAATCAAAAACAGATTTAGTATTATATTTAGTTTCTAAACGCAGTTTTTCACCAATATTACCCGTCACCCCCATATCAATACCCATGTCAAAGAGGAAAGTCGGACCTGGATTTTGCGCGCGCAGGGGTAGGGTTGGATTTTCTACGGTCTGATTCTGAAAGCCAAAAACAAGATCAATATTTCCCGTAGGGCGAATATCTACCTTATTGCTGCCAAAAGGGCCTAAAGATACCTCGCTTTGAAATAGGGGGGGCGTTTTTCCTTGCCCTTGCAACAGGCTTTGCGAATTTGATTTTTGATTCCAATAGTTATTAATTACCTGACGGTCTCTATATTTCCAATAATCAATAAAGCTAAGGGTAGTTGGGCGTTGATAAGTAATACCACCAATGGTTTCTGTCAGTACATATTGTCCCGTTTTGGGATCATACTCTACCTTCTGCTCCACATCAGTAGGCTTCAAATCGAAGGGATTATATTCTTCCTCTTCTGAGGCACCCGTATCATTGATGGGGAATTTTAACGAATCGGTTTGAGCGAATACAGTTGAGGTAAATAAAAGGGTACTGCCAACAATTGTTAATAAAAATATGGTGGTAATATGGTTAAATATATATTTCTTCAAGCTCACGGTTGTTTATGGCTGTTTATATAAAATGTAATGTAAAGTTTTGGAGTATTAAAACCGAATAGCTTTTTAGCCAAGAGCATACAAAACTTGACAAATATATTGTGTCTGTCACTAATGAGCTAAAAAATCAATTTAGTCCAAACTCTAATAAAATTCAGGTGTACTACGACGGCTGCGGTGTAGTTTTACCTATGAATAATTTGTTAGTAAAAATTTAAAAAAGTAAGTACTTAGACATAAGATTTAAGACATGAGACATGAGATAATTCATTTACTTTCAATGCTTTATAACAAATCCAATGATTGTTTAATTTGTCTGCCTACTTAAATCAAATATTAGACACTTTAACACAAGGGAAACCAGTCATTTAGAAAGGTTTATAATATTTTTAATGCCTCTTTGATAAGTGCTTCCACTGTTTGAATTGATGCTTTGGTTTTCAGCACTTTATTTAATGCCTTTTGTGCCATAGGTTTGGCAAATCCCAAAGCTAACAAAGCTGTTAACGCTTCTTCTCTATATGTATTGTGCGCTCCAACGACCTTTGTTGGGGTTCCACCTTTGGCTATTTTATCTTTGAGTTCCAAAATGATTCGCTTGGCAGTTTTTGGGCCAATGCCTTTAATGCCTTTCAATAATTGTACATCTTCTCCCAAAATTCCCAACTGAATTTCTTGCGGAGTAGCGGAGGATAACATCGCTTGTGCCGTTGAGGGTCCTACGCCAGAGACCGAAATTAATTGGGTAAACAAGGTTTTTTCTGTTTCATCAGCAAAACCATATAAGCTTTGCTGGTCTTCTTTTACATGAAAATAAGTATACAATTTGCAATCACCAGTAGGCAGTTGTGAATAGGTATGCTGGCTAATATGTATCTGATAACCGATGCCTCCTGCCGTTTCTATGATAACATAACTAGCTGTCCGAAGTACGAGTTTACCTTTAACGTATGCAATCATTTTTTGGTTGAGTTGAATCAATAATTATGCCTTTGTTAACAGAGGTTAACGAGCGAACAAAGGTAGTAAAAAATGTTAGCTTTTATATTGTGTAGTGAAGGATTAAGAATAGGATGTGTTTTTACTAGGAAAAATAGCTGAATCTTAGCATGTTTTAGCCGAGTATATTTAGCTTTTTGGCCTTTTGGATATTTAGCTTTTTGGATATTTGGCTTTTTGGCTTTTAGATTAGTACTGAAAATTTATTTTTTTATTTTTATGAATATGTATAGTATTTTGAATTTTAAGTTTTTGTTATAGACAAAGCCTTTGTTGTAAAAAACACCTAAAAGAAAACAATCTTCAAAAAATTATCTACTGCTCCGATCTATCTCATAGGAATCAGGAATGAACAAGCTATTTTTCATTTTTAGAAAAAAGTGCTCAAAAAAATACAATCAAGTCCATTTTTTTTGTAGCAAAACGAATTATAAATAATTGACAATAAATCAACTATCTGCTGTTTCAATGTTATTGTCCCACAACTGCCTACTTACTTCACAAATACATCATTTTTTAGCCATAATCATCGCCTTTTTAACCTACTATATGACCATTTTTCACTTTATTTTTTGTATCTTTGAGGGCTTTTTAACTACTGTACTATAAATTACAGTATTGATTTAAAATCAAGTATTTTTAGACTTTTTGAAGGGAAAAAAAGTAAGATTTTGATAGAAAATTGATTATCTCCAATCTTATATCTCTTTAAAGAAATATACGAAATCTAATAGTTTATGGCATTAGAAGAACGCATCATTCAAATTAACATTGAAGAAGAGATGAAAACCGCCTACATAGATTATTCTATGTCGGTGATTGTATCAAGAGCATTGCCAGATGTGCGAGACGGCTTAAAACCTGTGCATCGACGCGTAATTTATGCAATGAATGAACTCGGTTTGACACACAACAAATCTTACAAAAAATCAGCGAGAATAGTAGGGGAGTGCTTAGGTAAATACCACCCACATGGCGATGGCTCAGTCTATGATGCTATGGTGCGGATGGCACAGCCTTGGTCTTTGCGTGTACCATTGGTAGATGGACAAGGAAATTTCGGCTCTGTAGACGGCGATTCGCCAGCAGCAATGCGTTATACAGAGGCTCGTTTGCAGCGCGTCACAGGGGAAATGATTTCGGATATTGATAAAGATACAGTTGATTTTACCCTTAATTTTGATGACAGCCTCGAAGAACCTACCGTTCTGCCTTCTCGTATTCCCAACCTTCTGTTCAATGGAGCATCAGGTATTGCCGTAGGTATGGCAACCAATATGCTTCCGCATAATCCCACAGAAGTTGTCAATGGTATCATTGCTTATATTGACAATAACGAAATCAGCATTGATGAACTTTGCCAATTTATAAAAGCTCCTGATTTTCCAACAGGCGGTACTATTTACGGTTATGAAGGGGTAAGGCGTGCTTTTTTAACAGGTCGCGGTCGGGTTGTTGTACGAGCTAAAGCGGAGATTGAGACTTTTGGGAAAAATGATCGAGAACGTATTATTGTTACAGAAATTCCCTATCAGGTAAATAAGGCAAACCTCATCAAACGGACGGCAGAATTAGTTAATGAGAAAAAAATTGAAGGTATTAGCGATATTCGCGATGAGTCGGATCGTAAAGGGATGAGAATCGTTTACGAAATCAAACGAGATGCTAGTGCTAATGTCGTTCTTAACCAATTATACAGTTTTACGCAATTACAGTCGTCTTATGGGGTCAACAATGTTTGCTTGGTAAAAGGCCGCCCTTATACCTTGAATCTCAAAGACTTAATTAAATATTTTGTTGAGTTTAGACATGAGGTAGTTGTTAGACGTACAGAGTTTGACCTCAAGCAAGCTGAAAAACGAGCACATATTTTGGAAGGCTTGTTGATTGCGCTGGATCATTTGGATGAAATCATCAAATTGATTCGTGCTTCTAAAACGCCTGAGGAAGCAAAAAATGCATTAATAGCACGGTTTGATTTCACCGAAGTGCAAGCCAAAGCCATCTTAGACATGCGTTTACAGCGTTTGACTGCCCTTGAAAGAGATAAAATTCAAGCCAATTATGATGAGTTGATGAAGAAGATTGCTCATTTAAAAGAAATATTGAGCAACGAATCTATGAGAATGGACATCATAAAAGAGGAGTTGGTGGAAGTTGGGGAGCGTTATGGTCAAGAACGTAGAACGGATATTGTGATGGCAGACGATGAGTTGACCATAGAAGACATTTTGGAAAATGAGCAGGTTGTGGTGACCATTTCGCATCTCGGTTATGTGAAACGAACCAATTTAGATGAGTATCGCGAGCAGAATCGCGGTGGTAAAGGCTCAAAAGGTGGAGCTACACGTGAGGAAGATTTTATTGAACATATCTTTGTTGGTTCTACCCACGATTATTTACTCATTTTCACGGAACAAGGTAGATGTCATTGGTTGCGTGTGTTCAAAATACCTAGAGGAACTAAGATTTCTAAAGGTCGGGCTATTCAAAACATTATTCGCCTTCGGGAAAATGATAAAATCAAAGCCTATGTAACGGTCAAAGACTTGAAAGATACCGAATTTTTGGAAAATCACTTTGTTGTTTTCGCCACTAAAAAAGGCATGATCAAAAAAACGGCTCTTGAATTATTTTCTCGTCCGCGTAATGGCGGTATCAATGCCATTACCATTAATGAGGGTGACAATCTATTGGAAGTCAAACTAACGAATGGCAATTGCGATATTCTGTTGGGTGTTAAATCAGGTCGTGCAATACGTTTTCCCGAAAGCAAAGTTCGCTCTATGGGGCGTACCGCAGCAGGGGTTCGAGGTATCAAACTGAAGAATGATAGCGATGAAGTAGTCGGTTTGATTTGTGTAGATAAGGGTGAAGAAGCGGAAACAATGGTCTTATCTATTTCGGAAAAAGGCTATGGCAAACGCACCGAAGTTGGCGAATACCGACAAACAAATCGCGGAGGAACAGGCATCAAAACCATTAGTGTAACAGAAAAAACGGGACAGCTAATTGCCATTAAAGATGTCAAAGACAACAACGGTTTGATTATCATCAATAAATCGGGCATCACCATTCGCTTGAATATGGATGGTATTTCTGTACAAGGTAGAGCAACACAAGGAGTTCGTCTAATTAATTTGAAAAATGATGATGAAATTGCGAGTGTAGCCAAAATTACCATTGAAGAAGAGGCGGAAGAAGCAGAAGCAACGGAAGCAACAACAAGCGAAACAGAAACCGCCGCACCAAATAGTAATGCCATTGCTATTGATTTGGATGAGGAAGATGCAGACAATACAGGAGACGAAGAAGAGTAGAGACAATTCATGAATTGTCTGTTAGTTTTAAGGTTAAAAAGTTTCAAGTCTATAAAGTTTTTTTATACAAAAAATTGATTATCAAAGACTTAAGATTGAAATTCGCGCTGGCTTAGGGATTTTAGTGGAAATGAGCCACAGCCAAACACTAGGAGCGACAAGGCATGCCTTGTCGCTACGCGGAACGTGTGTTAGGGACATATTGCAATACGTCCTCTACAGAGCGAACAGTGTTTTGGCAAAGGCGAATTGCAACGGAAAGCCCGACCCCGATGATTGAGCATTAGGAGCGCAGCGACTTTTGCGAAACAGAGGGGGAAGCCCCTTATGAGATGAGTGTGATAAAAAAAAGAGGAATTTCATCAAGACTGTGAAAGTTTTTAACACTGATAAAAAAAAGTGATTTTTTAACACTCAAAACCATTTTCACAATTTAAGGTAGGTAGACAAAGTTAACTGAATAGTGAATTGTCTCAAGTCTTATGTCTCCTATCTTATATCTAAATTTACAAATAAACGCCGCTTTACAATACAACAATTATTACTTCACAAA
>JAHDHV010000488.1 GCA_020631155.1 Bacteroidota bacterium
ACATTTACATAAAAATCTTGCAAGATTCGCAAATCCAAATTGCTCTCAAAAGGAGTGCGCGAAAGGTTTTTCTCGGCATATCCACCTCTATTTTCACTCAAATAAGGATCGCTTTCGATAAAAGCATTTAAATCTGACCATTGTTGTTCGGGAGTACGGTCGCCATCTTGTACCAAAATAATGTCGCTTTGTGAGTTGGGTATGTAAATGGCGTTGCGTTCGCGAGAATCTTCATTATTCAGGCTGCCGCCATCGTTATAAATATAGGTAAAAGGTGAGCCAGATTGACCATTGTAGAATAAGGAGAATGTAGTGGCACCGAAATTACCCTCTTTCAAACGATAGGATAAAAAGCCAGTAAATTTATGTCCGAAGTCAAAATCCGAGCGGCCAAGGGGTGTTACATTCCGCCCGTCAACGCTGACCGCACCGCGCCATTGAGAGGAGTTTTGCGAGGATGTTCCCTCAAATACTTGAGTAGAACGACCAAATGTATAGGATAAATTCGCTGTTAAGCCATTTTTAAAGGGTTTTTGCAATTGTGCTGTAACATTGTAAGTGTAGCCTTCGCTGGTGTTGCTCCCTAATAAAATACGACCATAAGTATCATCTATTTCATCGCGGCGATTAAATAAAGGACGGTTATCTGGGGTTCCTGTCAAGTTTTGCGTAGAGGGTCTAAGGTTTAAATTTTCATAAAAAATATTATTTAAAGTTTTGGAATAAATGCCTTCTAAAGTTGCCACAATACCGCTTGCACCTAACTTTTTATCTACTGCCAAGCTTGTTCTAAACACTTGTGGGTACTTAAAGCCATCTTCAAACAAGTCTATCTGCCCAGAAGGAACAGGATCCGTACCACCAAAATCAGTAGCAGTCGGCTGATTGTTTGGGTCTGCATTAAAAGTTACATCCTCACCTGACTGGAAAGTGCTGCCGACTGTTAAGCCGTTATTGAGGAAAGCACCGCCCGGCCATACAAAAGGAATACGCCCTGTGAAAATCCCTAATCCACCGCGAATGATGGTGCTGCGGTCTCCTGTTGCGTCTAAATTGAAACCCAAACGAGGGGATAACATGAGGGATGTTTTGGGCATTTGCCCTGCTCTCGCGCCTTTCAAATCATAGCCTTCTGCTTCAATCGCTGGAATGGTAGTATTGTTGAAATAAGTATCTGTTTCTGGCTCATCGCTAAAAATCGGAATGTCTAAACGCAAGCCCCCCGTTAAAGTCAAGCGATCATTTAAAGCAAATTCATCTTGTATGTAAAAACCCAATTGCATCGCACTGAACTCAGAAGCACCGCCAGAATTATCGCCCGGTGTATCATTGTTTAAGGCATAACTTCGCTCATAATCCGTTGGAGTTAAATCATTCATAAATTGCGATAAAGAATCATAAGCATATTCACCAAAGTTTCTACGAATAAACAAATTCAATATTTTATAAAACTCATTATGCGTTCCAATGGTAAAGGTATGTTTGCCCTTATACAATTTTAGATTGTTGGTAATGGTAAAAATATCTTGGTCTAAGCGGTTGGCAGTAGAAAAGATTTCACTACCTGCCGAAATAAAACCGCTGCCATCTTGTATGCTTAAACGTGGAAAATTTTCGCCTAAAGGGTCACGATCATCACGCACTCTTGTATAACCCACAATTAAATTATTAGATAGGCTATTGCTAAAAATGCTATTTAATTCAATTTTTGAAAAATTAGTAGTAGAGGGAAAATAAATGCCATTATTGGCAAAATTAATCGTGCGATTGCTAGTAACAGAACGATTAAATTCTTCCCCTTTTGAATAACTATGCGTAAAGCTCAAACGGTGATTGTCCATCAAATTCCAGTCAATACGTGCTAGGAATTTATTGTCTTTTAGCTCATCCTGTTTGTCGCCAAAAACACCGGGGTCATAGCCCAAGCCTCTCAATTTATCGGCAAAAGCGTTTAATTGCGCCTCTGTTGCATCGCCTTCGTATTGCCCAAAGTCAAAAGTTAAAGGTGTTTTGTCTCTAAATAATTCGCCATTAACAAAAAAGAACAACTTATTTTTGATAATCGGGCCGCCTAAACGGAAGCCATAACGCTGTGAGCTAAAATCGGCCACTTTGCTACGCTCGGCATCAGCAGCAAGGCGATAGCCGGGAGTTTTGCCCACAAGGTCTTGATTTTGAAGGTAATAGTAAACCGAGCCTTCCAGTTGATTGGAGCCGCTACGGGTGGTCGCATTGATACCACCGCCTGTAAAACCACCCAGAGTGACATCGTAAGGGGCAACAACCACCTGAAATTGGTCAATCGCATCAATACTGATAGGGGTAATGCCCGTTTGACCGCCATTCGTTCCGCTAGATGACAAACCAAATACATCACTATTGATCGCACCGTCAATATAGATGGCATTGTAGCGATTGTTGGTGCCTGCAATAGAAGTTCCCTCTCCGCTAGTGCTGATTTGTGGGGTTAAACGGGTGAAATCTTCTAAACTTCTGCTGATGGTTGGCAAAGCTGCAATTTCTTCTTCTCTGATACTGGTTTCTGCACCACTCCGGTCAGAGCTTAACAAACCACCTGCTACTACTTCGACCGCACCTAATTCGACAGACTCATCTTGTAGTTTGGGACTAAGGATAAAGTCTTGACCGAGTGATAAAAAAACATCTTTGTAAACTAAATCTTTATAGCCTACAAAGCTGATCGTTACTTGATAAGGGCCGCCAACTTGCAAATTAGCAAAATTATAGCGTCCGTCTGTTCGGGTAGTTGTGCCGTACTGACTGCCGCTAGGGGTGTGTATCGCTATTAAGGTGGCACCGGGCAAGCTTTCGCCATTCGTATCAGTGACCAAACCACTCATAGAGGCGGTGGTTGTTCCTTGTGCGTAACTGCTTTTTATGGGCATCCATAATAAGCCCAGCAGCATGATAAAAGGTAAAAAATAGTGTACTTTTTGATTCATAATTAACAAGTTTATCAATTATTAGAAATGAGATTCTTGATTTAATCTTTTGATTAGCAAAGATATATATATAGGAGATGGGAAGGGGTTTGGGGTAAGAAATGCCTTGCCTATTGATAGGCAAAAATGTGGAGCGTTTAAAGAATGTAAAAAAATACACATTCATGGGCAATAATAATATGAGTGTGTAAAGAAAAGAGGGATTTCCTATAAGAGCTATTTACCTTAATTTTCAAAGGGATTCACTTTACCTACGTTTTTTTCCTTTTTTTCTTGATAAAAATAGTAAGGACGTAATGCATTACGTCCCAACGACGGTAAAACTTTTTCGCTAAAAATTGATAGGAACATCTAAAATCTCCTAAGGCGATACTCTTTTTTCAATCAAAATAAGTAGTTGATAATCAAGGCTTAAAGCTTTTATTTAAATTTACTAGGTTTTTAGAATCCATATCACTACGGATATTTCTTAACGATGTTCCTATCAATTTTCTTAACGCAAAAACTTTCAAGGTCGCTCTCTTCAACACCAGTAAAAAAAGGATATTTTATTTTTGGGAAAAGTAAATGTTCACCTTTCATTTGAATAACATTTTGTGATTCCCTAAATCCTTGACACACTCTAATAATATAGTTGCTAGTGGTTATACAAAGGTAGGAAAAGAATGTAGCTGTAAAAAATAATGTATGTTAAGAAAATGTTAAGTAATTAGGTTTCTTGGCAATAGTTAATGGTTTTTGTTTATACCAAAAACAGTTTAGAATCGTAATTTTTTATCGCCAAAGCCTATAAGGTTTGGTTCGGCGCGAGGTGGAACCTCGCCCCTGTAATCTAGCAGGTGTGAGGCTTTGCCTCGCTCCGAACTAAATTTGTAGCCTCTGGCTACACTGATAAAAACAAATAAAAAATTTAACAACTTTTGCTTTTATCCTGTTTTTGGTATACTTGAAATGACTTCAATTGTTTGTTAGGTTTTTATATGGATGTGATAGTGCGGAAATTATTAAACTTGATAATGGTATATTAAACTTTTCTTGCAATTCAAAACGTTGATTTCACTAAATATTCATGGCCAAAAACGTTGATCTGTACATTAGTAATTCTACAATAATAAGTTGAACCAGTCACCTTTATTACTTTGCTTTGTACTTCGTTGAAAAGCCTCGCCGTAGCTCCGCTATGCCTACGTTTTTCGCCTTATACAATTCAAAATTATTTTGGCTTTATGGTTCAATTTATTATTTCCGCATTACTTATTGTTAGTTTTTGATCTTTAGCTTCTAACAGTTAAAAGTCTAAATTGTAATCACTAAATTTATTCAGTAAACTAATGAAACATACAAATATTATCTTGACAATGGTACATTAAGCTTTTTTCGATTCAAAAATACGAGTTTGGG
>JAHDHV010000034.1 GCA_020631155.1 Bacteroidota bacterium
TGGGCACTGTCTCGGCCATGAGCTCGGTGAAATTGTAGTATCGGTGAAGATGCCGATTACCCGCAACGGGACGGAAAGACCCCGTGAACCTTCACTATAGCTTAGCATTGATTCTGAGTACATGATGTGTAGGATAGGTGGGAGACTTTGAAGCAGCTACGCTAGTAGTTGTGGAGTCAACCTTGAAATACCACCCTTTATGTACTTAGGGTCTAATCTCTGTAAAGCAGGGAGACAGTGCTTGGTGGGTAGTTTGACTGGGGTGGTCGCCTCCTAAAGTGTAACGGAGGCTCCCAAAGGTTCCCTCAGTATGGTTGGTAATCATACGAAGAGCGTATTAGTACAAGGGAGCTTGACTGCAAGACCGACAAGTCGAGCAGGGACGAAAGTCGGGTAAAGTGATCCGGTGGTTCCGTATGGAAGGGCCATCGCTCAAAGGATAAAAGGTACTCCGGGGATAACAGGCTGATCTCCCCCAAGAGCTCATATCGACGGGGAGGTTTGGCACCTCGATGTCGGCTCGTCACATCCTGGGGCTGGAGAAGGTCCCAAGGGTTGGGCTGTTCGCCCATTAAAGTGGCACGCGAGCTGGGTTCAGAACGTCGCAAGACAGTTCGGTCCCTATCTGTTGCGGGCGTTAGAAACTTGAGGAGGGCTGTCTCTAGTACGAGAGGACCGAGATGGACGAACCGCTAGTGTACCTGTTGTGGCGCCAGCTGCACCGCAGGGTAGCTATGTTCGGTTAGGATAAGCACTGAAAGCATCTAAGTGCGAAGCCATCTCCAAGATGAGGTTTCTTTTAAGGGTCGTGGAAGATGACCACGTTGATAGGTTGCAGGTGTAAAGTTGGAAACAGCATAGCCGAGCAATACTAATTACCCGTTGGCTTTCTTTTTTTTTACTTTTTTAGTACTTCCTATGCAGAAGCACTCCAAAGAAAGTAAGAACTTTACCACTATTTATGAAGCTTGTAACAATTATTACAAGACACAATATTCTGTTTACAACGCTTTTTTGCACTAAGCAATTTCTCCTAACTTATGTTATATTACAACTAGATGTGAGACATTAGACTGGAGATATGAGATAAAAAAAATACAGTAACTATTATTTTTCTTATATCTAAAATCAATCCTTATCATCAAAACCTTGTTATTTAGACGAACAACAATAAAATGTTCCTCTAAAAACTATCATTTTACGATACATACTTTATAAATAGAACTTTATAGTTATTGTAAAGTACAAAGAAATGATGGTGGTTATAGCGAGGGGGTTCCACCTCTTACCATTCCGAACAGAGAAGTTAAGCCCCTCAGCGCCGATGGTACTGCCCGTAGGTGGGAGAGTAGGTCGCCGCCATTTCTTTTTTTTTATTTCTTTTACTTTTCAGAACATACAAACAAAGTTCACACACCCAAAAGCCTTTCCTTGTATTATCAGGAAAGGCTTTTGGTGTTTTTTTGACAGAGGCTCACTTTTTGATAACTTCAAAATAAACTTTTAATTCTCAGAAAAAAATAATAACTTTGCTGACTGTATTATAATCATCATTCAATAATAAAAATAAGTAACTTTAGATATGTTAATTATTGACACAAAAGATTCAGATTCTATTGATAAAGCTCTGAAAAAATATAAGAAAAAATTTGAACGAGCAGGTATTTTGCGTGAAATCAGAAACAGACAAGCTTATAGCAAACCTTCCGTCGTTAGAAGAGCAGAAATATTGAAGGCAAAATATCGAGAGAAAATTAAAAGAAGTGGCAAATATAGCTAGAGCTGTATCTGATTAAGTGCCAAGCACTAATTAATTATGCATAATTTTGTTTTAAAGTATTGACTTTCATTGTTTTAATTAAACAAAAAGTTCTGTCTAATTATTGTGTAGTACTTATCTGTTTGGCTAATCAAAAATATGCTAGGCTAAGAAAAAGCTGTGCCTTTGAAACAAATAAGTCTCTTGTGCTATTTATAAAAATTTACATTATGTAATGTGAAAATATACTTTTCAGAGAGTGCTGTTTATGGTTTTGAATAATTCAAAACCATAAACAGCATTTTTTTTGCTAATGTGTGTGTGCTGTAAGGCTAAAGTGATTTACTTTTGTGCAAGTCAAATAATTATTAAAGTATAAGATTTAAGACTTCCGATTTTTTGAACACCAGATATGGATTTTTTTTTTGAAATAGTAAAGAAAGGTAAACCATTTTTGCTTTTTTTCGTATGTTGTTGTTGTGAACTTTTAAAAATAGTTTCTCTTAAAAGAAAAAAACTATTGTAGAAGTCATAAATAATGTTTAACTTGATAATGGGTTTTCGGAAAAACCGAAGCGTAGTTTTACCATATTAATCAACGGTTGCCTATGCAAGTAAATAGATTCCTTAAATATTTACAACATCAAAAGAGATATTCAATCCTAACTATTCAAGCCTATGAAAGCGACCTTAAACAATTTTTTGCCTATTTAGGTACAACTTATCCAAACCTTAAAAATAATGAATCGCAGATTGAAAGCCTACATATTCGTGCATGGCTTGTTTATCTAGTAGGGGAGGCACTTGATCCTACCAGCATTTCCCGAAAATTATCTGCCATCAAATCCTTTTTTACCTTTTTATTAAAGGAAAACATTGTTACCAATAATCCAGCTAAAAGCCTTCAAGCTCCGAAAGCGAAAAGCAAACTGCCTACATTTATTGAGGGAGATAAAATGGAAAGTTTACTGAAACAAACAACTTTCTCAAACGACTTTAGTGGTGTAAGAGACCGCCTTATACTTGAACTATTCTATAATACAGGTATCAGGCGCAGCGAGTTGATTGCTTTAAATTTTGCTGATTTTGATTTTGATAGAAAAATTGTGAACATCAAAGGCAAAGGCAATAAAGAACGTATACTTCCTATTAGCGACTTTCTAATTGACCAAATCCAAAACTATTTGCAACTGCGAAATACACATTTTGGGGAACTAGAACATTCATTGCTATTGATTACTGACAAAGGGAACCCACTTTATCCCAAATTTGTTTACAATTTAGTGAAGCGTTACTTATCTTACATTACAACCAATCAACATCGTAGCCCACATGTTCTACGACATACTTTTGCGACTACTCTATTGAATAATGGCGCAGACCTCAATGCGCTTAAAAATTTATTGGGACATTCCAGTTTGGCATCCACCCAAGTTTATACCCATAATACCATTGAAAAAATCAAAAAAGCTTATCAACAGGCACATCCAAGAGAGTAGGTATGTCTAAAACTGTTGAGTATGGCTTTTTTTATAAAAAATAATAATCAGAGTGTACAGTTAGTAAACCCATTGGTAAAAAACTACTAGCAGTCACTTTATATAGATACTCCATATTATTTAACAATCAAAAAAATTTATTTATGAGAGTACAAATTCAAGCAGTTGAGTTCACCGCAGGGCAACACCTGATCGAGTTTATTAACAAAAAAATTGGCAAGCTAGACCAATATTTTGATAAAATTATTGATGTACAAGTTTTTTTACGTTTAGATAAAAAAAATAGCTCTGTCAAAGATAAGGTGGTTACCATTAAGATGAAAGTGCCTAATAATCAGGTAGTTGCAACGGAAGTGAGTAAGAATTTTGAAAAAGCAGTAGACCTCTCTGTAGATTCTTTACGCCGACAACTAAAGCGATATAAAGGAAAAATGCGTGGTCAGTAAAAAAAAAAAGGATTTTTGTTGCAAATTATCAGAAAGTTATTGTATTTTTGCACACATTTTTGAGAGAACGGTTAAAATCATACTCTTAAAAAAGTAAACAAATACTTGTTGAAAGCCGGTGTAGCTCAGTCGGTCAGAGCAGCTGATTTGTAATCAGCAGGTCGGGGGTTCGAATCCGTCCACCGGCTCTCAGCAAGTAGGGGGGATACCAAAGCGGCCAACTGGGGCGGACTGTAACTCCGCTGTCTTACGACTTCGTAGGTTCGAATCCTGCTCCCCCCACTTTTTAATTGATTATTCTTAGAGATGAATAAGCGGGCGTAGCTCAGTTGGTAGAGCATCAGCCTTCCAAGCTGAGGGCCGCGGGTTCGAGTCTCGTCGCCCGCTCTTTTTTTGTTTTGAATATTCTAATAAGCAGGATAGGCCGATGTAGCTCAGGGGTAGAGCGTTTCCTTGGTAAGGAAGAGGTCACGGGTTCAATTCCCGTCATTGGCTCTAAGTGCTTTAGCTTTCAAATATTAAATATTCAATAAATAATTGTAAAAAATACAAATGCCTTTTGTGTTTTTATGATTTCATTTCATTAAAATTCTAAAAATAGGTTAACTTCAAATTCTAAAAAGGAAATTTAAGCCATGGCTAAAGAAAAATTTAATCGGGACAAGCCGCACGTTAACATTGGCACTATTGGCCATGTTGATCACGGAAAAACGACTTTAACTGCTGCAATTACTTATGTTTTATCACAAGATGGCTTGGCACAATTGAAAGACTATTCTTCGATTGATGCTGCACCAGAGGAGAAAGAAAGAGGTATTACGATTAATACGGCGCATGTAGAATATGCAACAGAGAATAGACACTATGCACACGTTGATTGTCCTGGTCACGCTGACTATGTGAAGAACATGGTAACAGGTGCTGCCCAGATGGATGGAGCAATTTTAGTTTGTGCTGCGACAGACGGGCCAATGCCACAAACTCGTGAACATATCCTATTAGCTAGACAGGTAGGAGTGCCAAAGATCGTTGTTTTTATGAATAAAGTTGACTTAGTGGATGACCCTGAGTTGATCGAGTTGGTAGATATGGAATTGAGAGAGCTTTTGGATTTCTACAAATTCGATGGCGATAATACACCAATCATTGCTGGTTCTGCATTGAAAGCCTTGAATGGAGATCCAGAGGGAATGAAGCAAGTGAAAGAATTGATGGAAGCGGTAGATAGTTACATTCCAGTTCCGCCAAGACCAAAAGATAAGCCATTTTTGATGCCTATTGAAGACGTTTTCTCTATTACAGGCCGTGGTACAGTAGCCACTGGTAGAATTGAGAGAGGTGTTATCAATAAAGGGGAGAATGTTGAAATTATTGGACTTGACTTGGAAAAGCCAATGAACTCTGTTTGTACTGGTGTTGAGATGTTCCGTAAAATCTTAGATACTGGTGAGGCTGGTGATAATGTTGGTTTATTATTAAGAGGTGTTGATTACAAGGCCATCAAAAGAGGAATGGTTATTTGTAAGCCGGGTTCTGTTAGTCCTCACTTGAAATTCAAAGCTGAAATTTATGTATTGAGTAGAGATGAGGGAGGTCGTCATACACCATTCTTTAACAAATATCGTCCACAGTTCTACTTTAGAACGACAGATGTTACTGGTGAAGTTAAACTTCCTGACAATATTGAGATGGTAATGCCGGGTGATAATGTAACCATTACTGTAGAATTGATTTACCCAATTGCAATGGAAAAAGGCTTGCGTTTTGCGATTCGTGAAGGCGGTAGAACAGTAGGTGCAGGTCAGGTAACTGAAATCATAGAATAAAAAATACTGATAAAAAAACGGTATTCACAATGAATAACGAATAAGTCTTTTTTTTAAAGAAAAGAGAACACGTTATTATTGGCAGTCATCAGTAAGTTGCAATTTAACAGATTAAAATTTGATTTGTTAAGTAAAGGTAATTCGCTGATGACTGTTCCTTGTTACCTAATTCAATTTTATACAAGGAGGCTAAAATAGCCTTCCTTACACGGGCGTAGCTCAACTGGTAGAGCGACGGTCTCCAAAACCGTAGGTTGAGGGTTCAAGTCCTTCCGCCCGTGCTACTTTTCTTTAGTTTTTAGCATTGACTGCTTGTACTTATTTCATATGCTTCCTGAAATAGTTCAAGTTATTATTTTTTACCTACATCAAAATAACGATGATTGGTAATACTTCAATGCTTCTCATCCAAAGTAGTGTATAGGCTACAAAATTTTTTAAAATAATATTGATGTAACAGGTGTTTCAACTTGTGTCATCAAATAAATATAAGCTTAGATGGCTGAAAGTACTAGTGCATTTGTTAGAGCAAGGGAGTATGTCAAAGAAACCATACATGAGCTACTTTACAAAGTGACATGGCCAAGTTGGGAGGAATTACAAAATAGTTCTATGTTAGTAGTAGTAGCTTCCATTATTTTTTCTCTCATTATTTTTGTGATGGATTTTATATTTGGTGCAAACCCTGAGAACAATATTTTTTCAGGAATATTGTATTATATATATAGTATTTTTAATTAGTCTTTTCCTCTTATACAGATGTGAAATTAGGCATTTTTATACCAAAAGTATTTAGACTAAAATTTTGTTTATCTAAATTGTTGATTAACAATTCAATTATTTTTGTCTTGATACTCGTATTTTTTAAATAAGTGTAATGGCAATAGAAGAGAAAATAGAAAAGAAATGGTACGTTCTTAGAGTGATTAGCAATAAAGAGCGAAAAATCAAATCTCAGTTAGAAGTAGAGATAGAACGTTCTAACTGGAGTAATGTCATTACGCAAGTTTTAGTGCCAACGGAAAAGGTTTATCAAATAAAGAAAGGGAAGAAAATTATCAAAGAGCGAAATTTTTTCCCCGGATATATTTTGATAGAAGCCTTCGAGGGTAAGTTAAATAGCGATCTTATTCAGTCTATTCGGAGCATGACAGGAGTGATTAACTTTCTGGGTAAGGATGACCCTGTTCCACTGCGTAAATCAGAGGTGAACAGAATACTTGGAAAGGTAGATGAAATGCAAGAAACAAGTGAAAGTCTGAATGAACCTTTCTTAGTAGGGGAGACAGTGAAAATCATAGATGGTCCGTTTAATGATTTCTTAGGAAATATTGAAGAAATCTATGATGAGAAGAAGAAGTTGAAGGTTATTGTTAAGATTTTTGGACGTAGAACACCTGTTGAGTTGAACTTTATACAAGTTGAAAAACAAACCTAAGCAATGTCAAAGCAAATAGAAACGTATATAAAATTACAGGTTAAGGGTGGGCAAGCAAACCCTGCTCCACCAATCGGACCTGCACTTGGCGCAAAGGGCGTAAATATCATGATGTTCTGTAAAGCGTTCAACGCTAGGACTCAAGATAGAATGGGGAAGGTGCTACCTGTTGTAATAACCGTTTATAAGGATAAATCGTTTGATTTTATTGTTAAAACGCCACCTGCACCAGTGTTATTATTAGAATTTGCGAAGTTGAAGAAAGGCTCACCAGAACCTAATCGAAATAAGGTGGGAAGCGTAACATGGGATCAAGTGGAGGAAATTGCAAAAATCAAAATGCCTGACTTAAATGCGTTTACCGTTGAATCGGGTATGAAAATGGTGGCAGGCACGGCTCGGAGTATGGGGCTTATCGTAGAAGGAACACCACCATGGGAAGAAAGCTAGACTAATAGCTTTTGAAAAGTATCGGTTTCATTTAAGTTCATTTGGATGTGCTTGAAATACAAAAGATTACACATCTTATGTTACTTATCTATCTAAAGGGCAAATAAAACAATGAAAGTTACAAAAAAAAGAAAGAAGGTAAATGATAAGGTTGAAAAAGGCAAATTATACGCATTAATTGATGCCTCAAAACTTATCAAAGAGGTTAATGTAGCAAATTTCAATGCATCTGTTGATTTGCATATTCGCTTAGGTGTAGACCCTCGAAAACCAGACCAAGCTTTGCGTGGCACAGTATCTTTACCACATGGAACAGGTAAAGAAAAGCGGGTATTGGTACTTTGCTCTCCTGACAAAGAGGAGGAAGCAAAGGCAGCAGGAGCCGATCATGTGGGATTAGATGAATATGTGCAAAAAATTCAGGGCGGTTGGACAGATATAGATGTGGTAATTGCAACGCCTAATGTGATGGCAAAAGTAGGTAGGTTAGGGCGTATTTTGGGACCTAGAGGCTTGATGCCAAGCCCCAAGACAGGCTCTATTACTTTTGATGTAGGCAGTGCAGTGAAAGAGGTAAAAAAAGGTAAAATATCTTTTCGTGTAGATAAATTTGGTATCATTCACACCTCTATAGGTCGCGTTCAATTTACCCCTGAGCAAATTAGAGATAATGCAACAGAAGTACTACAGATGATAGGCAAGATGAAGCCATCTGCCGCCAAAGGTATCTACTTCAAAAGCATCTATCTAGCAAGTACTATGAGTCCAAGCGTTGCTATTGATACACGCTCGGTGAAAGGCTTGTAAAAAAGCATTTCAGCAAAAAAAAGTAATGCCTCTTGGTTCGTGAAAGGCAATCCTTAAATTTTGCACAATTAAATAGTGCTTGGCACTTACATATAAAAAAGATTCTAAAAAGTAAATCGGTATATAAGCCATGACGAAGAACGGCAAAGCAGAAATTATAGCAGAATTAGCAGAAAAGTTCGGCGCAACTAGCGTTTTCTATCTTACAGATTCTTCTACATTAACAGTAGAAGCAATCAATAATTTGAGACGAGAATGTTTTAGTAAAGGCGTACAAGTTAAGGTTGCAAAAAATACATTAATCAAAAGAGCATTAGAAAGTGCTACTGCTGATGGTGGAAGTACTTATGAGGGATTATACGATGTCCTCAAAGGCCCCACAACGATCATTTTTTCTGAGGTATCTAACCTTCCTGCAAAAATCATTAAGGAATTTAGAAAAAGCAATGAAAAGCCTGTATTGAAAGCAGCTTTCATTGATAATGAGGTTTATATAGGTGATGAACAATTAGAGTTTCTATCTAGCCTCAAATCTAAGGATGAGTTGATTGCAGATGTTCTAGCATTGTTACAATCACCTGCGAAGAATGTAGTTTCTGCATTACAATCAAGTGGAGGCAAATTGGCTGGTATTCTTAAAACACTTTCTGAGCGAGAAGAAGCATAGGGGGATTTACTCTTAATGAACTCATCGTATTTTAAGGAAATGTTTTTTGTATTTTTTAAAATGCAATATATAGTTGCCATATCAAACTTTACAATTAAACTAAATAGTAGACCATATTAAAAGCCTTGTTTATTTATTAAATGAATAAGTTCATTAGTTATTTTGAAACAAGGTGTATCAGAAGTTTAAGGAACTTATCCTTATTCGATCAACTACTGACTACAGTAGAAGTTTCAAGTGTAACCCTAAAATTCTAACGAAAGATAGGGCAGAGGCATTACCGTTAATGCCCTAAGTAGTACATAGCTGCTCATAAAAGTATGTTAGATGCAAAACGGCAGTCGTCAGTAAGACAAGACACAATCTGTTGGCAAATTTATGATTTTGAAATGTTACGCACTCAAATTTGTGCAGAGGTTTATAGTACTTGTCTGTCCTTATTCTATTAAAATTAAAGAACAAAATAAAATTTACATAAAATGGCAGATTTAAAAGTATTTGCAGAACAATTAGTTAACCTAACCGTTAAAGAAGTTAACGATTTAGCGGCCATCTTAAAAGATGATTATGGCATTGAGCCAGCAGCAGCAGCACCAGTGATGGTAGCAGGCGGCGCAGGTGGCGGCGGTGAAGCAGCAGAGGAAAAAACTGAATTTGATGTTATCTTGAAAGCTGCTGGTGGTAAAAAACTGCAAGTCGTTAAATTAGTGAAAAATTTAACTGGTTTAGGGCTTAAAGATGCAAAAGCAGTAGTAGATTCAGCTCCTAAGCCTATCAAAGAAGGTATTTCTAAGCAGGAAGCGGAAGATTTGAAAGCTCAACTAGAGGAAGCTGGTGCAGAGGTAGAAATCAAGTAATGTTCTCCTTGTTGGAACTATTTTTGAATACTACTTTATCAGAGAAAGCATATTAATTTTTTATCGGGCTAACACAACGAGTGTTTAATATAATTGAGTTTCTGGATAATCGGCTAATTGTTTGTTAAGTAACTTGATAAGTAATTAATTAAATAGTGCTAAATTAAAATTATGATTATTTAAAATTGCTTGTAGGTAAAAAAAATATGCTTACTATCTAATGACTTTCTAAAGTTTTACTAATTGCTTTTTAAAAATAAACATTAAAATCAATAATTAAAATAGGCATTGGGGAAAAATTTCCCTCATGCCTATTTTGTGTCTAATTCTACCGTACCCATTTTACATAAGGAGATGTCATGTTTGATGTCTTAAAATCCATACACACCTACATTACTGTTTTTTTATTAGGAGTTCATTTTAGATGTCATCACTAATTAGATTATCCTTTTTTAATACTTCAAACAGTGATTTCAAATGCAACCCTAAAGTTCTAACGAAGAATGGGACATAGATATCACCATATTCTAAGCAAAATTTTATGTAATTAAGTAATGTTTTACACTTAGTAATATTGAAATAATGAATTGAATCATAAAGCCGAAAATAATAAAGGCAACTGTTTCAACTTATTAATTATTATGGTATTACTCAAAGCTTATTTTAAATTGAACTTTGCAAGTTTGTTACTAATACAAAGATAGATAAAATAAGCTAAAATATCTTAAAATAAGTGCCTAATTTATTATTGTAAGATAGGATTACTTAGAACAAAATTTTGTGTAATTAATAAGTAGTGTTTGGCACTTACTTAAAGGAAAATTACCCTACTTTAATTCAAACTTTCGTTGATATATGACAATAGCAAGCAATGGCTACGCCGAAAGAGTTAATTTCGGTAAAATCAAACAAACTCATGCCTATCCTGATTTATTAGAAATTCAGGTGGATTCTTTCCGAAAGTTTTTCCAATTAGATACCACACCCGAAAATCGAAGAAAGGAAGGTTTATATCAAGTTTTTGAAGACAACTTTCCTATCACAGACGCTCGAAACATATTCGTTTTAGAGTTTTTGGACTACTATGTTGATCCTGCTCGTTATAGCATTGAAGAATGTATGGAGCGCGGGTTAACTTATTGTGTGCCCTTAAAAGCTAAAATGAGACTTTCGTGCAATGATGAAGAACACGTAGATTTTCAAACTATTGAACAGGAAGTATTCTTAGGTAATGTTCCTTACATGACTCCCAAAGGTACTTTCGTTATCAATGGCGCAGAACGGATTGTTGTATCACAATTGCATCGTTCTCCAGGTGTGTTTTTTAGCCAAAGCACACACCCTAACGGAACAAAAATTTATTCGGCAAGGGTTATCCCATTCAAAGGGGCTTGGATAGAGTTCGCAACAGACATCAATAGCGTTATGTACGCATATATTGACAGAAAGAAAAAGTTTCCTGTCACTACCTTATTGCGTGCCATCGGATATGATACAGATAAAGCAATATTAGAACTGTTCAACTTGGCAGATGAAGTGTCTGTTAAAGACGGTGACTTGCGCGAACACATAGGGCGAAAATTGGCTGCTAGAGTACTTAAAACTTGGATTGAAGATTTTGTAGATGAGGATACAGGGGAAGTCGTTTCTATTGAACGTAACGAGGTTGTTTTAGAAAGAGATACCATCTTAGATGAAGACAATATTGATCTAATTATAGAAACAGAAGTAGCTACCGTTATCTTACAAAAAGAAGATAAATCTAGCGACTTCGCTATAATATATAATACTTTACAAAAAGATACTGCTAACTCTGAAATGGAAGCAGTACAACATATTTACCGTCAATTAAGAGGTACTGATCCACCAGATGAGGAAACGGCAAGAGGCATTATTGATAAACTCTTTTTCTCTGATAAACGCTACGATCTAGGAGAGGTAGGACGCTACAAAATCAATAAAAAACTTCGCTTAAGTATACCAAATGAAGTGCGTGTACTAACCAAAGAAGACATTATTGAGATTGTTACTTATTTGATTCACCTTTGTAATCAAAAAGCAGAGATAGACGATATTGACCACCTTAGTAATCGGCGTGTAAAAACAGTAGGAGAGCAACTATACGCACAGTTTAGCGTAGGTTTAGCACGTATGGCCAGAACCATTCGCGAGCGTATGAATGTTAGAGATAATGAGGTGTTTACACCTGTTGATTTGATCAATGCAAGAACACTATCCTCTGTTATCAATTCATTCTTTGGTACAAGTCAGTTGTCGCAATTTTTGGATCAAACCAATCCACTTTCTGAAATTACACATAAACGTAGAATTTCAGCACTCGGTCCAGGTGGTTTATCCAGAGAACGCGCAGGTTTCGAGGTGCGAGATGTACACTATTCTCACTATGGTCGGCTTTGTACTATTGAAACGCCAGAAGGACCAAATATCGGATTGATTTCTACCCTTTGCGTACATGCGAAAATCAATAGAATGGGCTTCTTAGAAACACCTTATCGCAGGGTGAAAGAGGGACTCGTGCAGATGGGACAAACAGATGTGGATTACTTATCTGCAGAGGAGGAAGATGATAAAATTATTGGGCAAGCAACGCCAGATTTCGACTCTAGTAATGGTGAGTTCTACAATGAACGCCTAAAAGCAAGACATCAAGGGGATTTCCCAATGTCGCCACCTACGGATTTACAGTACATTGATGTAGCCTCTAATCAGATTGTAGGGGTTTCCGCTTCCTTAATTCCGTTCTTGGAAAATGATGATGCAAACCGCGCACTAATGGGGTCTAACATGCAACGTCAAGCAGTGCCGCTCTTACGAACAGATTCGCCAATTGTAGGAACAGGTTTGGAAGCGAAAGTTGCTAAGGATTCTCGGATGTTAATGAACGCCGAAGGTCGAGGGGTTGTCGAATATGTGGATGCTCGGAAAATTGTGATTCGTTACGAGCGTTCAGAGGAAGACCGCATGACGAGTTTTGATGATGATGCTAAAACATACCGTTTGACTAAGTTCAAGCGTACCAATCAAGGTACTTGCATCAACCTGAAACCAATTGTTCGCAAAGGCGATCCTGTTGAAAAGGGACAAATCCTGTGTGAAGGCTATGCAACAGAAAAGGGGGAGTTGGCATTAGGTAGAAACTTAATGGTGGCTTTTATGCCTTGGAAGGGCTACAACTTTGAGGATGCCATCGTAATTTCGGAGCGCGTAGTGAAAGAGGATTTATTTACCTCTATTCACATAGAAGCCTTTGAAATGGATGTGCGAGATACCAAATTAGGCGAGGAAGAGCTAACCAATGATATTCCAAATGTAAGCGAGGAAGCAACCAAAGACTTGGATGAAAATGGTATCATTAGAATTGGGGCGCATGTGAAAGAAGGAGATATTTTGATTGGTAAAATCACGCCTAAAGGAGAGTCTGATCCAACACCAGAGGAAAAACTGTTAAGAGCGATTTTTGGTGATAAAGCAGGAGATGTAAAAGATGCTTCTTTGAAACTATCGCCTTCAACTAGAGGAGTTGTAATTGATAAACAACTATTTGCAAGAGCTAGAAAAACAAAAGAAAGTAAGGAAAGAGAAAAAGTTGCTATCAGCAATTTAGACGAACACCACAAGCGCAATTTAGCCAAACTCAAAGAGCGATTGGTAGAAAAATTAGTCGCTTTGTTAGATGGACATCGTTCTGTCGGAGTTATCAATATTTACAATGAAGATGCTGTTCCAGCAGGTCTGCGTTTTACATCAAAAATTATTCAAGAAGTTGATTTCGATTTAATTGACCCAACTACTTGGACGGAGGAAGAATCAGTTAATCAGGCAGTTAGAGCTACTTTACACAATTACAGCATCAAAATTAGTGAGGAAATAGCTCGACACAAACGCGAAAAATTCAACGTAACTATTGGTGATGAACTAGCAGCAGGGGTGTTGAAGTTAGCTAAAGTATATATTGCCAAAAAACGCAAGCTAAAAGTTGGTGATAAATTAGCAGGTAGACACGGAAATAAGGGTATTGTAGCAAGAATTGTACGTGCCGAAGATATGCCTTTCCTTGAAAATGGCACGCCGATGGATATTGTATTGAATCCACTAGGGGTACCTTCTCGTATGAACTTAGGGCAAATTTACGAAACGGTCTTAGGTTGGGCAGGTCTCAAATTAGGTAAAAAATACGCTACTCCTATCTTTGACGGTCCTTCTTTAAACGAAATAGATGGCGAAATTCAAAATGCAGAACTCCCTTCACTTGGTCAAACTTATTTGTTTGATGGAGAAACAGGGGAGCGATTCCATCAGCCTGCAACCGTTGGTGTGATTTATATGCTGAAACTAGCGCATATGGTAGACGATAAGATGCACGCTCGTTCTATCGGTCCTTATTCGTTAATCACACAACAACCATTAGGCGGTAAGGCTCAGTTTGGTGGGCAGCGTTTTGGAGAGATGGAGGTTTGGGCTTTAGAGGCATTTGGCGCAGCCAATATTTTGCAAGAATTGCTAACCATCAAGTCAGATGATATTGTCGGTAGAGCTAAAGCATATGAAGCGATTGTGAAAGGCGATAATTTGCCAAGACCAAATATTCCAGAGTCCTTCAATGTATTGCTACACGAATTAAGAGGGTTGACCCTAGATTTAGTGTTCGAGTAGTCAATAAAAAAAACTTTTATCTACGAATAAAATTGGTCATTAGTCATTATTTTATTTAAAAATGATTAATGACCAATTCCCATATATTCGAATATGCCTTTTAGCATATCTATGTAAGCTACTTACACACGATTTATAAGAAAATAAAATTATTTCTTCATTATTTAGAAAAAAGAGGAGTTAATATGCCTTTCAAAAAGGAGAATAAGATAAAAAATAATTTTTCATCTATTACAATTTGTTTATCCTCACCAGATACCATTTTGGAACGCTCTCATGGTGAGGTACTCAAACCAGAAACGATCAACTACAGAACGTATAAGCCCGAAAGAGACGGCCTCTTTTGTGAGCGTATTTTTGGTCCAGTGAAAGACTATGAATGTTACTGTGGTAAGTATAAACGGATTCGCTACAAAGGAATTGTATGCGATAGGTGTGGGGTAGAAGTAACAGAAAAGAAGGTGAGAAGAGAGCGAATGGGGCATATTAAATTAGTCGTTCCTGTAGTACATATATGGTTTTTTAAATCATTACCAAATAAAATTGGCTACCTACTAGGTTTATCTTCTAAAAAATTAGAAACCATCATTTATTATGAACGCTATGTTGTTATACAACCGGGCGTACTAGAAGGGCAAGGGGTAAATTACCTTGATCTCTTAACAGAAGAAGAATATCTTGATTACCTAGAGGCTTTACCTAAAGATAACCAATTATTAGAAGATAGCGATCCAAACAAATTTATTGCGAAAATGGGGGCAGAAGCCGTAGGAGACCTATTATCTCGCATTGATATGGATCCCCTGTCTTACCGACTAAGACATCAAGCAGCTAACGAAACCTCTCAACAAAGAAAGGCGGAAGCACTTAAACGATTGAGTGTAGTAGAGGCTTTTCGCGATGCTAATAGACATCGAGAAAATCGTCCCGAATGGATGATTGTACAATACTTGCCAGTTGTACCACCAGAATTGCGGCCGCTGGTACCTCTTGACGGTGGGCGTTTTGCAAGCTCTGATTTAAATGACCTTTATCGAAGAGTTATCATTCGTAACAACCGTTTAAAACGATTGATCGAAATCAAAGCTCCAGAAGTGATTTTGAGAAACGAAAAGCGAATGTTGCAGGAAGCGGTAGATTCGTTATTTGATAACTCTCGTAAATCCAATGCCGTAAAAGCAGAAGGCGGCCGTGCTTTGAAATCCCTAAGTGATGTGTTGAAAGGAAAACAAGGGCGTTTCCGTCAAAACTTATTGGGTAAACGTGTGGATTATTCAGGGCGTTCGGTAATTGTGGTAGGACCTGATTTGAAAATGCATGAGTGTGGTTTGCCAAAAGGGATGGCAGCCGAGCTATTTAAGCCGTTTATCATTCGCAAATTAATTGAAAGAGGCATCGTTAAAACAGTAAAATCTGCCAAAAAATTAGTAGACCGCAAGGAAGCAGTTATTTGGGATATTCTTGAAAATATTCTTCGTGGGCACCCCATCATGCTTAATCGCGCTCCTACGCTTCACCGTTTATCCATTCAAGCCTTCCAGCCAAAATTAATTGAGGGCAAAGCGATTCGCCTTCACCCACTCGTTTGTACAGCTTTTAACGCCGACTTTGACGGCGACCAAATGGCAGTTCACGTACCTCTTAGTAATGCAGCTATATTAGAAGCACAATTACTCATGTTGGCTTCTCACAATATCCTAAACCCTCAGAGTGGAACACCTATCGCACTACCTTCGCAGGACATGGTACTTGGTTTATACTACATTACCAAAGGCAGACGAGGTACAGACGACCGAAAAATGAAAGGCGAAGGCAAGCGATTCTATTCCGCAGAGGAGGTGATTATTGCTTACAATGAACGAGCATTAGACATGCACTCCTTTATCAAAGTAAAGGTAAAAGTTCGGGAAAATGAAGAACTCATTGATAAAGTAATCGAAACAACAGCAGGCAGAATTTTATTTAATCAAGTAGTACCTAAAGAGGTAGGTTTTATTAATGATTTGCTATCTAAAAAAGCATTGAGAAAAATCATTGGTGAAATTATAAAAGTAGTAGGAATTGCACGTACTGTTCATTTCTTAGATGATATTAAAACACTTGGTTTTACATGGTCTTTCAAAGGTGGACTGTCCTTTAGTTTACACGATTTAGTAGACCCTGCCGAAAAAATAGACATGATTTCCCAATCTCAGTCCGAAGTAGACGAGGTAGCGATGAACTACGAGATGGGTCTGATTACCAATAACGAGCGATACAACCAAGTTATTGATATTTGGACACGCCTGACAACTCGCATTAGTGAGCGGCTAATGACAGGTTTGAAAAATGACAACCAAGGCTTCAACTCTGTTTATATGATGTTCCACTCGGGCGCGAGGGGGTCAAAAGAGCAGATTCGCCAGTTAGCAGGACTACGGGGTTTGATGGCAAAACCGAGAAAATCGGGTGCAGCAGGACCAGAAATCGTGGAAAACCCAATTTTGGCAAACTTCAAAGAAGGCTTGTCTGTATTAGAGTACTTCATTTCTACACACGGGGCGCGTAAAGGTCTAGCAGATACCGCTTTGAAAACTGCTGATGCAGGATACTTGACACGCCGTTTGGTAGATGTAGCGCAAGATGTCGTTATTACAGAAGAAGATTGTGGCACATTAAGAGGTTTAGAAACCTCAGCCCTTAAAGACAATGAAGACATTGTACAACCATTGTACGATAGAATCTTAGGGCGGGTGAGTTTACATGATATTTTTGACCCTGTTACAGATGAACTAATCGTTGCAGCAGGTGGAGAAATAGATGAAAATGTTGGTAGACGTATTGATGAAGAAACAGGTATAGAGGTTGTAGAAATTCGTTCGGTATTAACTTGTGAGTCCAGAAGAGGTTGTTGTGTAAAATGTTATGGACGTAACCTAGCCACTAACCGAATGGCGCAAAAAGGGGATGCAGTAGGTATCTTAGCAGCACAGTCCATCGGAGAGCCGGGTACACAGTTAACGCTTCGTACTTTCCACGTAGGGGGTACAGCCTCTAGTATTGCAACAGAATCGCAAATCACCGCTAAATTTGACGGCATTTTAGAGTTTGACGGCGTAAGAACTTCAACACATGTAACCGAAGAAGGAGAGGTGAAAAGCGTTGTTATTGGTCGTACAGGGGAAGTGCGAATCGTAGACCCAGCCACAGGCCGACAAATGGTGGCCAATAACTTACCTTATGGCTCTGCACTATACGTTAAAGACAAGCAAAAAATCAAAAAAGGAGAAGCCATTTGCGAATGGGATCCTTATAACGCAGTTATCGTTTCAGAATTTGCGGGTAAAGTAGAATTTTTAAACATTATTGAAGGGATTACTTTCCGCGAAGAAGCAGATGAGCAAACAGGCTTTAAGGAAAAGGTAATTGTAGAAACAAGAGATAAAACCAAAATCCCATCTATTAAAATTATGGGACTTGACGGGCAAGAAATATATACCTATAACTTACCTGTAGGCTCTCACATTAGCGTAGAAGAAGGCGAAATGGTGCATCAAGGGCAGGTATTGGTGAAAATTCCACGTACCCTCTCTAAAGTAAGAGACATTACGGGCGGTCTGCCTCGTGTAACGGAATTATTTGAGGCAAGAAACCCATCGAATCCAGCTGTAGTTTCCGAAATTGACGGTGCAGTAAGTTTTGGAAAAATCAAACGTGGTAACCGCGAAATCATCATTACCACCAAAGACGGACAAAAGCGCAAATACATGGTGCCATTGTCTAAACACATTTTGGTACAAGAAAATGACTTTGTAAGAGCAGGCCTACCACTTTCTGATGGAGCAATCACACCAGCCGATATTTTGAGCATTAAAGGGCCTTTTGCAGTACAATCTTATTTGGTGAACGAAGTACAAGAAGTATATCGTTTACAAGGGGTAGGTATCAACGACAAACACATTGAAGTAATTGTTCGTCAAATGATGCGTAAAGTAACCATCGAAGACCCAGGTGATACGCGATTCTTAGAGAGAAGTGCAGTAGACAAGTTCGATTTTATTGAAGAAAACGACTACATTTTTGATAAAAAAGTAGTGGTAGATATTGGAGAATCAAGTACATTAAAAGTCGGACAAATTGTTTCCTTGCGACAGTTGAGAGAGGAAAATTCTAAATTGAGACGCTCGGATAAAACATTAGTGCAATATCGCAATGCAGTGTCGGCTACTTCCAAGCCAACTTTACAAGGGATTACCAAAGCCTCTTTAGGTACAAGCAGTTGGATTTCTGCCGCTTCCTTCCAAGAAACAACTAAAGTGTTGAGTCAAGCGGCGATTGCAGCCAAGCGAGACTACCTCAATGGATTGAAAGAAAACGTAATTGTTGGGCATTTAATACCAGCAGGAACAGGGCACCGCGACTTTACCGATATAATTGTTGGCTCAAAAGACGAATACGAAAAAATGTCGAGCCGAAGAAAAGTAATGGAAGAAGTACAGTAATTACTTGTATAAATTATCTGCCCAAGCTGCTGATAAACAAGTAGTTGTGGGTTATGGATACCATCAAGTTATATTTCTTAGTTAAACACATAAAAAAGCTGAAAGTCTATGAACGTAACCATAGCCTTTCAGCTTTTTGTTTTTTTATGATATGGGATATGAGGCATAAGATATAAGAATAGGACTTGAATAATTTAAAATCTCTTGTCTCATAAAATGCACTTCTATCTATTTTTTAATTTGTGTGCAAAAAATTGTCAAAATGTATCTAGAAAGTTCAACAAAAAAGCACCTTAGTCCTTTCTGTAGCGATTTATTTTTTTCGGTTATTAAAGTATTTAGAAGTGATATTTTTATTTATGATAAAAAAATAAAAGTATTTTTTGACATAAAAAAGAAAAATAAAATATACTATAACCACTTGATAGAAAGTTGTTTTTTAGAAATGTTTCAAATAATTTGTTTTTTTACAAAAAACTGACTTTCACGATTTAATAATTACCAATCAAGTATTAATTTTGTTAATTGACTTAAATAGTTGCAAGGCACCCCATAACTACCAACATGTATTAATTGTTTTTCGCATTATAAATATAAAGTAAGTTAAATTAGTATCTAGTGTTTTACAAATCATTGTCTTTACTTCATCAAAGAAATGAGGGCAGCACTTTTTTTAGCAGAAAAATAAATGAAAAAAAATAGTGCTTTTATGTATGCTAGTTTACATTTTAATTACGCTAAAACTAATACAAGGTAATTCATAATAGATTATATTTGCAACAATGAGCAAGCGTGAAGTATTAAAAATAATAGACGAAACGAAAGAAGCGAAAAGAACGCATCTTTCTTTGTTCAACAAAGGAATGCAGGAGCTACCTAGTGAAATCGGCCGCCTCACTTCTTTGGAACAACTAGACTTGAGTGACAATCAACTAACAAAACTACCAGCAGAAATCGGCAACCTAAAAAATTTGAGAATACTTAACCTAGAGTATAACGAATTAACCGAGTTGCCACCCGAAATCGGGGAGTTGGAGTCGTTAGAAGAACTCAATCTGGGCAAGAACCGCCTGCGTGTACTGCCCGATGAGTTGAGTCAACTCTCTAGTTTATGGCGATTCATAGTGAGAGCCAATCAGTTAGAAAGATTGAACCCTAGTATACGCGATTTGTCTAACTTAGTTGAGCTCGATGTATCAGAGAATGAACTCGAAAGCATTGTCTCGGTTGTTGGCAATCTCAAAAAATTAACCCTGCTTAACGCTTCCGAAAATTTAATTAAAACAGTACCTGCTGCAATGGCGGGACTTATCAATCTTTCAAATTTGGATTTGAGCTACAATAATTTGAAGAAATTTCCTACTTCAATCTGTGGACTGCCCAAATTAGCCATGTTGGATTTGTCCAATAATAAAATCAAAACAGTACCTCGCTCCATAGAGCAGTTGCGCGCCCTGAAATCGCTCTATTTGAGAGACAATCAACTACAAAGTATTCCTAAAGAAATAGGAGAGTTGTTAACTTTAGAAACTTTGGATGTCGCTTATAATGAAATTAAGCATTTGCCAAAGGAATTAATCAACCTTCATAAGCTGCAAGACCTTGATTTGGAAAATAATCCTTTGATTTACCCAAGCAAAGCCATTGCAAATCAGAGTTTGTACGCCATCATGTTGCACCTTACCTATGGCATTGACCCAACAACTTCCGAGCGTATTTATCGTTTAGAAATACCTTTGGAGGAAAATTGCAATATTGTTTTTAAGCAATATATGAGCTACTTTAGCGAATACATAAAAGCAACAAAAGGACGAGATATTAAATGTGAGGTCTTTTCTATCAAAGATGGAATTAGGCTAGAAATGATATATACAGACTTGATGGATTTAGAAGAATTGCAAGCCTACTTACAAGAATATTTATATTTACTATTATCTGTTAAAAATATAAATGATAGTATTTTTGAGGTAAAATTACCGAATAAACAGGCTGAGTATACTTTCAAAGCAATACAACATCAGGTACATTTTGCTTTATCTTCTTTTGAATTAAATGATTATTCTACAAAATCTTTAGTAGATAAAATCGAGGAAATTATCAATTGCTTAGATGTAATTTCTGAAAATGCTGGTGCAGCAATGCCTGAATCAAAACCTGGACCTGCTGCCGGGTGATTTGTAGAAGTTAGAGATTAGAGATTAGAGATTAGACTTTTATATCAACTCAATAACTCAACAATTGTCAAACCAGCGTTAACACCTCATACCGAATATTTTCTGTGGTAGGCATACTGTCATTTTGTTGTTGGTAGTAGATGGTGTTTTGCCCATAAGCGACCAATTGCAGTACATCAACATATTGCTTAAAGGCTTCGAAAGCAGGACAAAAAATATTTGGACTTTGATATATTAAAATGATTTTACTCAACGGATTATGCGCCATCACTTGCCGAACAAAGCGAGCATAACCTTTTACAAACTTGGAGTCAGAAGGTACATCAAAAAACACATCACTACAGTTTAGAACAATGACTTTGTGTAACTGTTTGGTAGGAATACCGACTAGATTAGTATGAAAGCTAAATTGACTTTGACTATTAAACACAAAACAATTAGAAAGTTCATGGGCTTTGTCGAGTAGGGGAGGGGCAATGTCAATGCCTATGTATTGGGTGTTTAATTTATGTTGAAATTTTTCTGCCATAAAAGCACCATAAGCCAAGCCTTTAGACAGCACTCCGCAGCCTAAATCAATAAAAGTAATTGGCTTAGGAAGGAACAATAGACGAGAAATATCCATCATTTCGGGCGAATGACGTATCATATCAAAAATATGATATTGAATGTAAAAATATTTTCTTAAATTAAAAAAACAATAGGCCAAAACGCTATGTTCTGGCGACATCAAGCCATAAGTGCCTTGATAAATGCTCCTTAAATTCAGTCTATTTCCTATAATTTCCTCTTTTATTTCACTTTTGCTGTATCCAAAATAACGTTCCTCCGCATCATTCAAATTGAGGTAGTGTTCTACAAATTTTTGCCTAAAAAAGCTATACATTCCAGCATCAGGTACATACACTTTTCCCGCATAATATTCCGATAAATTGATGGCAGGCACTTCGCGATCCTGAATTTTTTCCATGATACGCTCTAAATTAGATACACCATTGCTTTGAGGGCTAGGCAGTGCGGTCAATTTGCGAGCAGTATGATGAGAAGCTTGCCCATTGGTAGAAAGCTTGCGGTGACTGTGTATGACACGCTTGGAGCGGAGTATAGGAGTTCTAGGTCGGCTTTTACTCCGTTTTTTTTGCCTAGACTGATACAATAAATAGCCGATAAGACATAGGATGGTAATATTAGAAATAGTGATGAGTATCAAATCATTCATAAAAAATAGACATTAGATTTGGAGTTTAGAAGGTGGCAAAGTTACAAGGTTTCTTTTGATAAGTACTTAGTAGACAGTAAAATAGGAGAACATAAGGCTTGAAATTTATGAGACAAGTCCGAATGTTATTTAACTTTGTCTAGATAACTAAAAGCCAACTTAGTCCAAACTCTAAACTAGATAACTTCTAAAATTGATAGATTGCGCTGGATTTAAGGGCTAAGTACTGATTAATTATTTAAAAGGGTACAAACAAATTAAGCAAGTAGTTTTTTTGGTGTTAATTTGTTTTGTTTAGGGGTAAATATGTTTAAATATTACTGAATCCCTCGCCGAAAATAGGGTTTGTAATTCCATGATTGCCTTCGGCGACTTACTTTTTGCATTCGCCCAAAAAGTAAGCAAAAACGCTTGTCAAAAATATCGTTCCCACGCTTCAGGCCTGCGCTTTGCTACCGATTTTTGACCTGCCTGCGCTTCTTTTTCGTAAAGCAGATTATGAATCTACTCTATCGGTAAAAAACGATAACCTTTGTGTACCCTTTTGAAATTAATTATGCAAAATTTTGTTCTAAAATATTGACTATCATTATTTTAATCAAACAAAGAGTCGCGTTTAATTATTGTGTAGTACTTAGTTCATTTTGGTATTTTGCAAAAATACTAGGATTTTGTGTATACTTCAAACGACATAGAATTACTTTTAGACTTTTAGCTTTTCCAGTACTCTAATCTCTATCCCAACATTTTTAATAACTGTGCGACAATACGATGTTCGTAGGGCGTTTCGCAAAGGATGTCTTCAGAGCGAAGTAGCGGAAAGAAGTAGGAAGTGTCGGAATTAGGGGGAGTAGAATGAGCGAAAGACCCACCAAAAACTGGCCAATAATCAAAAATTTCATACCAACTAAGGCGATAAATGTTTTTTTCAATAGAATACTCTACCACTAAATAAGTATCTGTTATTTCTTCATGCAGGCAAGACAAAAAAAGCGCGCTTTGCAAAAAACGATGTCCTAAAGCATTGAGGTAGCCCAACGAAAAAAGCGGATACAGCAACTTGTGATAGGAAACTCCGTACAAATCTAAACAAGCCTGCATTTTAGCCATTTTTTGCTTTAAAGTAGTGGCAACCCATCGCTCTTGTTCTATTTTTTCAAATGGCTGCCAACGACCTCGCCAATTATAATACTGAATGTTGCCCAAGCGCAATTTATAATCAAAACCCTTGTGTTCCTTTAGAATATAACCCGGATAGTAGTATTTTTTATTTAAGGATAGCGCATGTTGTATTTCCAGCAACATGGTATATACTCCCAAGCTGTAGGAACGATAATCATCATCAAACAAACCTAGTAAACTTGCCATGCTATTTTTTCCTATATCAAAAAAACTAGCAGCAACTAGCTTTGAGCCATCATATACTGTAAGCTCGTAGGTGTCAAAAATGGTATCTCCAAAAGGGCCTATCAATCCTTGATATAGATTATCAAAAATAAAACCTTTAAAGCGGTGTTTATGTTGTTGGTACAAAGCATCTTTTTGTTTGTCGATAACGGCTTTTTGTATGCTTATTCTAAATCTTTTATTGTTCTTATTCAATAATTTACGAAATCGCTTTTTTAAAACATAATCTTTTAGCAATACACGTATATTAACTACAGAAAACACATCTCCCTCAATACAACTGACTTGGGAGCGATGTAGTATGTTGCCACTCCGAAACCAGCCGCCAGCTAGATACTTGTCCAGACGACTAGGAGATAATGCCTGTGGATGATATACTTTAATTAACAAGAGATAGGTTTTATTGGGTGAATACGTATAAATTGTTTTGGAGTTTGTAAGCTTGAAAATTTACAAGGTTTTAAGGCTTTATTTTTTTCGTAGAGTAGTAATTTGGAAGTTTTCTTGATGGTAAATTGCTGATTTCTAAGAGCTTGCCTTGATTTTGTTTTTTAAGCAAAAGGATGAAATCAAAACAAGTTCTAAAAGTCTAAACAGCCCAAAACCCAAAAGATTTAAACATTTGAATGTGCTTTTTGTCCAAACAGTTTTATTAAGACTGTAAAACTTGATGAAAAGTAATTTTTTTCACACTGAAAAACAGTAATGAGTAAAAAGTAAGACGGAAAATACTAAAACATCCAAACTCTTTGTTTTTTAAATGATTGACAACGTGTGTAGTAGCTGTTTCGTCTATCAAATACAAACTCACCCTTTCTGTTTTTAGTCTTAAAATAATTGTTTGTTCGATTCAGTAAGTAATGAATAGTTATATAGATATAAAATGCAAATCTCATATCTATCTATTTACCTTCAAACCTCATCTATATTTTATTAACCTATTTTTTATTTTATTAACCTATTTTTTTCAAAAACGAATACATGGAACATCTCAACAAAAAAATTAACGCATTAGAAAAGCAATTGCAATGGCATCGTTGCATACATTTAGTTAGTTTAGCAGGTATTTTTGCCTTGCTTTTTTTCAGTAGTACAACACCTAAAACAGTGGACTTTTTTTCACAAATTAAAACCAACAAAATAGAATTGGTTAATAAAGAAGGCAAAACACTGATGTTGATACAGCCCGGAGAAATGGCAGGAACAATGGCTTTATACAATAAAGAAGGCAAAGAAATGTTGTATTTAGGCACAGACAAAGAAGGCAATGGCGGTTTTATTCAATTAACAAATAAAAATAGTAAAAATGCCATTCAAATACGCTCTAATTTAGAAGGCAGTGCCATTAAAATGTATGATGAGCAAAAACAAAATATTTTATTTTTAGGAGAAGATAAACAGCATAAGGGAGCTGCTCTTATGAACTTTTCTAAAGATGGTAAACATCAAATTATTATGGATGGCAATAAAAGCAAAATTTTTATGGCCAATCCCGAAAGCAAAACAGGCTACAAACAGTTGAATTAATTGTGGTTATGGGTTATGGTTTGGTTGTAGAGATGTAAAATTTAAAGCAAAATTATAAACGTGCGAGAATCAGAAAACAGTATTGTGACAGAACCAACAATGGATACATTGCCATTGATGGAGCAATTTTACACCTTACAAGGCGAAGGGGCGCATCAAGGAAAAGCAGCCTACTTTATTCGTTTGGCAGGTTGTGATGTGGGCTGTCATTGGTGTGATGTCAAAGAATCATGGGATGTGACAAAGCATCCGAGTGTGAGCGTCCAAAATTTAGTGGAAGCCGCCAAAGCGCAGCCCGGCGATATAGTGGTCATCACAGGTGGCGAGCCTTTGATGCATTCGTTAGACCATTTGTGCGAACAGTTGCAGGCCGCAGCTTTAAGAACGCATCTGGAAACCTCTGGTTCACATCCTTTGTCGGGTAGTTGGGATTGGATTTGTTTGTCTCCTAAAAAATTTAAAATGGCACTGCCGGAAGTTGCCGCAGTAGCTAATGAGTTGAAAATCATTGTGTTTAATAAAAGTGATTTTGCTTGGGCAGAAAAATATGCAACAATGGTTAACGAAGATTGCACTTTATTTTTACAACCCGAATGGAGCCGTGAAGCACAAATGACCCCCTTAATTATTGATTACATTAAACAACATCCTAAATGGCGTATTTCATTACAAATTCATAAATATTTAGATATTCCGTAATGTTTTTTGGATATTTAGATATTTAGATATTTAGACTTTTGGATATTTAGATATTTTTAGAGTTTGGAAAGTTGCAAAGTTATGGTATGTTTCATTTTCTTCCTAACACTTTGGTTGTGAGATTGCCTTT
>JAHDHV010000489.1 GCA_020631155.1 Bacteroidota bacterium
CCAAAAGCAATCGTCAATTTTATCTTGACTGACTACTTAGCTCCAAACTCTAAAAGTTTTTCTACTTAACAGTTACTGCCAACATTGACCGTTCGTAGATTAGTGATTCGTTTTCGGACTTTTTAACTAATTTCTGATCTCGAATTTCTAACAGCTAAAAAGCTAAAAGTCTAAATATCCCAAAAAGCTAAAAAAGCACCTATATCCTTAATTTCTAAGCGATATAGGTGCTTTTTTTGTGTATTTACTCCAAATTCAAACAAAAAATCATTTTTTACGTACAATCTTACTTGTTAGCCAACCATATTTATTAAATCTCACACTGCACACAACATTCTATACTCAAAGTAAGTTTATCAATTAGATACTATTCATCAAGTTATAACTAGTTAACTAATTCAAAATCAGTTCTTTAGTTAGAATAACTTTGTTGAACAAAACCCTTATTGTTTGGTATTTTTCAAATCCCCCCTTTTAACCAAACGATTGTTATTTTATACAAACGTAAAATCTTGCATCTCTACCCGACAATTCAAAAAAACGAACCATAAAACTACTTTTTATGATGATCAAAAACCATTACCCAAAACCATATTTATACCTCCTCCTTTTTTTAATCACTTATCTCCTACTCCTTTTTCCCCCTACTATTCAAGCACAAAGTAATCTCAATACCACCTTAATTAGTAAAAAAACCTATTCACAAGAACTCAACGACATTTGGGGATATGCTGCCAATGGACGAGAATATGCCTTAGTAGGTACACAAACAGGCTTATCTATTGTAGACATTAGCAATCCCGAGACCCCTGTTGAGGTATACTTTGCGAGTGGCGCAACAAGCGTCTGGCGCGATGCCAAAACATGGGGCAACTATGCCTATGTCACCAATGAAGAATCAGGTGGGCTGCAAATTATAGACCTCCGCAACCTACCCAATAGTGCCACACATACCTTCTGGAAAGGCGCGGTTTGGCAAAACTTTAATATCTTTTTTGAATCAGCCCACAACATTTTTATTGATGAAAATGGCATTGGCTATATCATCGGTGCAGATGTTGGTGTAGGCGGTGCTATTATCGTAGATTTGGATGCCAACCCTACCAATCCACCCATTTTGGGTATTTATAATGAGCACTATGTACATGACCTTTATGTGCGCGGCGATACGATGTGGACTTCCGAAATTTATCAAGGGCAATTTGCTGTTATAAACATTAAAAACAAGGCCAACCCAACAGTACTAGCCACTCAAAAAACTCCCAACGAATTTACCCATAATATCTGGCTTTCTGGCGATGGCAAAAGTGTATACACCACTGATGAGCGTAGCGGTGCGCCCGTTGCCGCCTATGATGTCTCTGATTTAAGTGATATTCAAGAAGTGTATCGTTATTATTCCTCCCCCAACTCTGGCGTTATTCCACATAACACCTTCTGGCACAATGGTTTCTTGGTCAATTCTTACTATAAAGATGGCATTACCATTGTAGACGCTACTCGCCCTCATAACCTCGTTCAAACAGGCAATTACGACACCGCCCCTACCCTATCAGGCAATGGTTTTAGCGGCTGTTGGGGCGTTTATCCCTACTTGCCATCGGGCTTAATTTTAGCAGCCGATATTGAGGAAGGCCTATATGTGATTGAAGCAGATTATACCAGAGGATGCTATTTGGAAGGCACTGTAACGGATGCTTCAACAGGTCAACCAATTCCCAATGTGGAGGTGATTATAGAACAGAATAATGATTTAAATAAAGTGACTAATTTTTCGGGAGAATATGCCACCGCAACCGCAAATGCAGGCACTTATACGGTTACTTTTTTAGCAAGCGGTTACGAATCTCAAACTTTTGAAAATGTTATTTTGGAAAATGGCGTATTAACCCCTCTTAATGTTGTCCTCATAAAACCGGGAGAAGGTTTTGTACTGCCTCCTATTGCCGACTTTACAGCGAACATTACCGAAGGCTGCGCACCTGTAACTATTGATTTTGAAAACACTTCCCTCAATGATATACCTGTCAGTCAATGGAATTTTGAAGGTGCGAATATATCTACTAGCAATCAGGAAAACCCAAGCGTGACCTATAATACACCGGGTACTTATGATGTGACTTTAACGGTAGAAAATGAAGGCGGAAGAGATGAAATAACATTTTCTAATTATATTACTGTTTATGCTACACCAACATTAAGTGCTTCTAGTTCTAGCTCTACTATTTGTTCAGGCGAAGAAGTAACCCTATTCATCAATAATCCACAAAACAATGTTTCTTATAACTGGTTTGACTTCACCTTGCTTGGTTCAGGCGCTCAAATCACCGTAAACCCCTCTACAACAAAGACTTATACTATAAATGCAGTGGCCAGTAATGGTTGTCAAAATACACAGCAAATAACGGTAAATGTTGAAACTGCTCCTTCATTCGCGCTCTCAGCTAATACGCTAAATAGTCCGAACACTAATATTTTGGACAATAATCAAAGTATTTGTGCAGGTACAAGTATCAATCTATCTGTTATCAATAGCAATGGAAATTATTCTTATAGTTGGGCAGGTGATAATTTGACTTCAACTACAGGTAGTACTGTACAAGCAAATCCTGAACAAGATGGCCACTATACGGTCACCGCATCAAATGGCGACTGCACACATACAGAAGTTATAAATTTAAATTTAACCAAAACGGTAGCCGATTTTACAGCCAATACTAATGAAATTTGCATAGGAGAAAATATCAGTTTTACCAATATCTCTAGCGATGCAGAAAGTGTTAGTTGGCAATTCATTAATACGGAAAATAATAATTCTATTGCTTCGCAAGAAAACAACCCCAATCTTATTTTTGATGAAATAGGCACTTATACCGTTTCCCTAACAGCAACAGGTTGTGGTACACATACCCAAACTCGAACCGCCTTTTTCACTGTTACGGATGGCCCACAAGTCGAAATCACAACTGACAACACCAATCTCTGTACAGGGCAAAGCACTACCTTGACAGCAGTTGCCAATAATATCGCCAATTATCAATGGCTAGTTAACGGTCAAACGGTTGGCACAAACAGCACCCTAGATGTCAGCTTAACTGAAACAACCAATTATACGGTTTTGGTGAGTAATGCCAATGGTTGCAGCAATACAACACAAATTACTTTGACTTTAAATAAAAATGCTGCTCCCACTGCAGATTTTTCCGCTTCCCAAAATAACATTTGCCTAGGTGAAACCATCACTTTTAATAATTTATCCAGCAATGCAGAATCTTATAATTGGCAATTTTCCAGTGAGCAAAATAATCTAAATTCTACAGACCAAAATCCACAAATTACCTTTCAGCAAGCAGGCACTTATACCGTTTCCTTGAATGTTACAGGTTGCGGCACAACCACCGATGAAAAAACCAAAGTCGCCCTAGTCAATGTTTTTGAAAAACCTGTTGTTAATGCCTCTGCATCAAGTACTTTAGTTTGTTTGGGGGAAAGCATTACTTTAACTGCTTCCGCCCCAAATACCAGCAATTTTACATGGTCTGCTAATGGGCAAAATCTAGGGTCAGAGGCTTCCATACAAGTTAATCCAACCCAAAATACCACTTATACCGTTGATATTGTGGATGAAAATGGCTGTCAAAATTCCGCTACTTTGAGCATAGAAATTGACGAAAATAGTCAACCAACCGCAGATTTTTCCGCTTCCCAAAATAACATTTGCCTAGGTGAAACCATCACTTTTAATAATTTATCCAGCAATGCAGAATCTTATAATTGGCAATTTTCCAGTGAGCAAAATAATCTAAATTCTACAGACCAAAATCCACAAATTACCTTTCAGCAAGCAGGCACTTATACCGTTTCCTTGAATGTTACAGGTTGCGGCACAACTGTTGATGAAAAAACCAAAGTCGCCCTAGTCAATGTTTTTGAAAGTCCTGTTGTTAATGCCTCTGCATCAAGCAACTTAGTTTGTTTGGGGGAAAGTATCACTTTAACCGCTTCCGCCCCAAATATGAGCAATTTTACATGGTCTGCTAATGGGCAAAATCTAGGGTCAGAGGCTTCCATACAAGTTAATCCAACCCAAAATACCACTTATACCGTTGATATTGTGGATGAAAATGGCTGTCAAAATTCCGCTACTTTGAGCATAGAAATTGATGAAAATAGCCAACCAACCGCAGATTTTTCCGCTTCGCAAAATAATATTTGTTTAGGTGAAACCGTCACTTTTAATAATTTATCCAGCAATGCAGAATCTTACAATTGGCAATTTTCCAGTGAGCAAAGTAATCTAAATTCTACAGACCAAAATCCACAAATTACCTTTCAGCAAGCAGGCACT
>JAHDHV010000035.1:0-8630 GCA_020631155.1 Bacteroidota bacterium
TAATCACATTTTAGCCTACAAAAAAACAAGACAAAAATCTTCGGAGTCTTCAGGTAGACTAAGATAATTTCTTTTACCCTTGTTCCATCTTCATTTAGGACAATACCAACCCATTCAGCTACAGGCTCTACTAGCCATCCTTTTTTGTCATCTGGGCCTCCCGGTTGGCTACTCCAATTATCGCCATTTGTTGCATGGTAAAAACGCACCAATTCTAAAGAATCGGCTTCATTGACTTGTGCTATGGTGAAGGGTAAGTAAGTGAATAATAGTAAAAGAACAAATGAAAAATGCTTCATACTATTAGGGGATTTTGTGTTAAAAAGAATTTCTTGTAAAAGTAATAAAATAAATTAACAAAAAGCGGTTCTAAGTACTTAGACATAAGATTTGAGACGTGAGACATGAGATGTGAGATAATCAACTCACTATTAATGATTTATGACAAGTTCGATAGTTGTTTAATTTTGTCTAGGTACTTATATTTCCATAAAACCGCTTTTTGATAGAGTGAATTTAGTAAAAAAATTAGTCCATAACAAACAATTTCTGCATCACTTGTTTACCCGTTTTTTCCTCTACAATTTTCACAAAATAAGTCCCCACACTCAAGTCAGGCATTTGAATGTAATGCTGATTTTGTCCATTACTTTGCTGTTCCAATATCACTTTTCCCGAAATATCATACAATTGAATCAAAATAGGCTGTTGATTGGGGTAAGTGATGTTTAAAGTTTGATTGGTGAAAATGGGGTTGGGGGAAAGCTGTATAGTGATAGGAGATGTATGATTAATTACACTCGTTGTCATTGCTATAAAATCATCGGTGCAAAGGGTTAGTTCTGTGGCGATACTGTTGGCAATTTCACAGCTATAAGTCCCTGTTTCTGAAATGTTTAATGTGCTATCTCCGACTATTTCAGCGATTTGATCGCCATCATTAAACCAAGTATAGGTATTATTGCTCAATGTGCCGCCTGCGGATACGAAAAGGGTATTGTCGTTTTGAGAAATGGGGATACAGGCTTGATCAATGTAGTTAATCTCAAAGCCTGCATCAATATTTTGCTCTAACCCAGCAAAGTTGAGTTGGTTCTTATGAATAAATAAAAGTTCCAAACTTTCAAATTGACTAAAATTGGGGATAATACCACTTAGTTCATTATAGTTCAAATATATATTTTTTAAATTGAATGAATTACTAAAATCAGGGATAGTACCACTTAGTTGATTGTGATCTAGCTTTAAGTATTGTAGATTAGGTAAACTGTTAAAATCTGGAATAGTACCAATTAGTTGATTGTTATCTAACTCTAAGTGTTGTAGATTCGGTAAATTGCTAAAATCTGGAATAGTGCCACTTAATTGATTGTCATCTAACTCCAAGTGTTGTAAATTGGGTAAACTGCTAAAATCTGGAATAGTGCCAGTTAATTGATTGTCATCTGCTTGCAACTCTTTTAATTGGGTTAAGTTGTTAAACTCTGGCACCTCACCCTTTAGTTGATTATTATTTAAATTTATTTTTTCTAAATTGGGTAAATTGGTAAAATTTGGAATTGTATCACTTAGAGTATTGTTATTCAAATAAATTTCTTTAACATTAGTTAAATTATTAAAATTTGGAATCGTACTACTTAGCTCATTCCTACTTAAATTTAATATTTCTAAATTGCTTAGATGCTCAAAGTCTGGAATTGCGCCACTTAACAGATTGTTGTTCAATTTCAACTCCCTTAGTTTTGTTAAGTTGTTAAAATCTGGAATCACATCACTTAATTGGTTGCGATCTAAATCTATTATCTCTAAATCAGGCGAATTACTAAATTCTGGAATCTGGCCACTTAATTGATTATAGTCTGCTTTTAACTCTTTTAATTTGCTTAGATTATCAAAATCTGGAATAGTGCCACTTATATCATTATTATCCAAATCTAATATTTCTAAGTTGCTTAGATTATCAAAGTCTGGAATTGCGCCACTTATATTATTATTATTTAAAGTTAATATTTCTAACTTAGGTAAATTTAAATCAATTAATTCCCCCACTAAGTTATTAGCTCCTAACAAAATCTTTGTTACCCTTGTATCATCCTCATTGAGCCGAATCCCAAACCATTCGGTAACAGGCGCAACTAGCCATCCAGTATTATCCGTCCAATCATCGCCATTTATTGCATGGTAAAAACGCAGCAATTCCAAAGAATCGGTCTCATTGATTTGGGTTGAGGCGGAAAGTTCTTCAGCCACAAAATCATCTGTACAAAGGGTTAGTTCATCTGCAATGTTATTGGTAATTTCACAGCTATAAGTCCCTGTTTCTGAAATGTTTAATGTGCTATCTCCGACTATTTCAGCGATTTGCTCGCCATCCTTAAACCAAGTATAGGTATTATTGCTCAACGTACCTCCTGCGGATACGGAAAGGGTATTGTCGTTTTGGGAAATAGTGATACAGGCTTGCGGATAGTAGCCAAAACAAGGCGCATCATCATAACAGCCTGAAAGGTTTAAAATACTTGCATTTTTTTCTAATCCCTCAAAAGTTAAGTTATTTCTATCAAATTTTAAAACAAATAATTTCGGTAAATTCGTAAAATCAGGAATCGAGCCGCTTAATTGATTTTCTCCTAAATCTAACCATTCTAAATTAGTGGCGTGGTTAAAGTCTGGAATTTTGCCAACTAATTGATTGTTATTTAAATATACATCCGTCAATTTAGTTAAATCTCCAATATCTGAAATTTCACCACTTAATTGATTATTCGACATATACAGTCTTCTCAAATTAGGTAGATTACTAAATTTAGGCGGTAGCCCATTGAGTTTATTTCTGGATAAATCCAGCTCCACTAGTGCTGTTAAGTGACTAAAATCAGGAACCTCGCCATTTAGTTGATTATCAGATAGCTCTAATTTAGGTAAGTTGGGCAAATTAAAATCAGGGATTTCGCCATTGAGTTGGTTGTCTGTTAAATTTAATTTTGTTAAATTTGGGAAATTAAAATTTGGGATTTCGCCATTAAGTTTATTTCTTGATAAATCTAATTCTTCTAACTCCTTTAAATTACTAAAAGCTGGAATCTCGCCAACCAATTTACAATTTTGCATTGTCAAAGATTTTAACTTTGGCAAATTAAAATCAATTAATTCCACATTTTCAGTATTTATTAAAGCAAATCTTAAATCAATTTCCACTACTCTTGTTCCATCCTCACTTAATGTAATGCCGCTCCATTCAGCCAATCGCTCTACTAGCCAGCCCCCATAATTCCAATCATTTTCTTCATTTACTGCTTGGTAAAAACGCACCAACTCCAAAGAGTCTGATTCATTGACTGTTGTATACAAAGATTCTTGTTCAATTGTTAAATCATCCGTACAAAGGACTAATTCAAGGGCGATGCTATTCGTAATTTTGCAGCTATAAGTGCCTATTTTTGAGACATTTAAAGTATTTTCTCCTTGATTTATACCTATCAATTGACCATCTCTAAACCAAGTGTAAGTATTATTGCTTAGAGTGCCACCTGCCAATACAGAAAGGGTATTATTATTTTGGGAAATGGAGATACAAGCTTGGGGGGAGTAGCTAATCTCAAAATTAGCAGTAATATTTTCCTCTAAGCCAGCAAAGGTTAGTTGATTATTAGACAAATTTATATAAGCTAAATTAGGTGACTTGCTAAAATTTGGAATAGTGCCATTGTGTTGATTTCCCGCTAAACTTAAATGTTGTAAATTACTTAATTTGTTAAAATCTGGAATTTCACTGCTTAGGTTTTGATTGTTCTCTAAACTTAAATAACTTAAATTAGGCAAATGATTAAAGTTCGGAATTTCGCCATTTATTTGATTAGCTGTTAAATCCAAAGTTTCTAACTTTGGCAGTTTGCTAAAGTCTGGAATACGCCCACTTAGTTTATTGGAATTTAAATTTAAAACAATTAAATTAGGTAAATTTGTAAAATCTGGAATGCTACTAGTTAGCTGATTGTTATGTAAATCTAGCTTTTGTAAATTTTGTAAATTTGTAAAGTCTGGAACTGCACCACTTAAATTATTATTATTTGCCTGAAACTCTTGTAGCTCCATTAAGTTGTTGAAATTTGGAACCCCACCATAAAAACGATTATTATCTAAATGTAATTCTTTTAGTTTTGGCAAGTATTTAAAGTTCGGAATATGCTTATTGAGCTCATTTTCTGCTAAGTTTAAGATTTCTAAATAAGGTAAATTTAAATCTACTAAATCGCCTTTCAAATTATTATTATTTAATTCAATTTTTGTGATTCTTTTGCCATCTTCACTTAGTTGAACACCATGCCATTCTTTTACAGGAGCAGTTAGCCAAGCATCTTTATTCGTCCAATTTTCTCCGTCAGTCGCATTGTATAAGCGTATCAACTCTAAATAATCAGCTTCATTAACTTGTACTTCTGACAAAATTTCGTCAACTACCCAATCATCCGTACAAAGCGTCAATTGAGTAGCGATGCTGTTGGTGATTTCACAACTATAAGTTCCTGTTTTTGAGATACTTAAAGTATTAGCTCCTGTAATTTGTGTAAGCTGTTCCCCATCCTTAAACCAAGTGTAAGTGTTATTGCTCAATGTGCCGCCTGCCGATACAGAAAGGGTATTATCTATCTGGGAAATGGGAATACAGGCTTGGGGAGCGTAGTCAAAACAAGGGGAGTATTCAGTACAAGGTCCAAATTTCGCATCAATTACATTTTTTTCTACACCTTCAAAAGTTAAATTATTTTCATGAACTTTTACAATATATAAATGCTCTAAATTACTAAAGTCAGGAACTGCACCACTTAGTTGATTATTGCGTAAATCGAACCAGTGTAAAGGTGTTGCATGACTAAAATCTGGAATTTCGCCACTTAATTGATTGTCTCTTAATGATACATTTACTAACTCATTTAAGTTAGAGAAATCGGAGAGTCCAGTCAGTTGATTATAACTTAAATATAAATCCGTCAATTTAGTTAAGTTAAAAAAATTTGGAATTTCGCCACTTAGTTGATTGCCTGATAAAAATAGTTTAACTAGACTGGGTAAGTTAAAATTAGGGATAGTGCCACTTAGTTGATTAGCTGCTAAATCTAACTCTTGTAAATTGGGTAAATTACTAAAATCTGGAATTTCGCCACTTAGTTGATTACTTCTTAAATTTAACTCTTGTAAATTAGGTAGATTTTTAAAATCTGGAATTTGACCACTTAATTGACTCTCAGACGGGGATGAATAGTAGTATTCTAATTGTAGAGAGATTAGATTCGGTAAATTGGAAAAATTAGGAATAGACCCACTTAATGGATTCTTAGCTAAATCTAATTCTTGTAAGTTAGGTAGATTTTTAAAATCTGGAATTTGACCACTTAGTTCATTTTTTGATAAATCCAACTTTTGTAAATCGGGTAGATGCCTAAAGTCGGGAATGGTGCCACTTAAGCCATTATATGATAAATCTAAAGATTGTAATTTAGGTAAGTTTAAATCAATTAAGTCTGTTAAATCAATAGCCATATTAGAGCCTGCCCTAATTTCTGTTACCCTTGTGCCACTGTCATCTAGTATAATTCCATTCCAGTCAGCAAGTCGTTCTACTAGCCAGCCTGTCTTAGTGTAATCATTCCAATTATCACCATTTGTGATATGATAAAAACGCACCAACTCCAAGGAGTCGGCTTCATTGACTGGGGCATACAAAGATTCTTCTTCAACCACCAAATCATCTGTACAAAGCGTTAATTCAGTAGCAACACTATTCCTAATTTCACAACTATAAGTACCTGCTTCTGAGATATGTAGCGTGTTATTCCCAGTGAATGACCCTTTAAAGAAACCATCTCTATACCAACGGTAATAATTATTGCTTAAAGTACCTCCTGCCGATACGGACAGTTTTCTAACAGCGCGAGAAATAGAAATACAAGCTTGGGGGGAATAGTTAATCTCAAAACCTGCATCAATATTTTGCTCTAATCCAGCAAAGCTTAGTTGATTGTTCTCAATGTGTAAGTGCTGTAAACTATCAAATTGACTAAAATCTGGAATCTCTCCACTTAATTCATTACCATCTAATTCTAAGTGTTGCAAATGAGGTAAATTTAAATCAACTAGCTCGCCAGTTAAATTATTATCATTTAACTTAATTTCTATTACCCTTCTGCCATCGTCGCTCAATTGAATCCCAAACCATTCAGCAACAGGCACAACTAGCCAACTACTATTATTTGTCCAATTATCGCCATCTGTTGCATTATAAAAACGCACTAACTCTAAAGAATCCTGTTCATTGACTTGCGCTTGTAGGGTAGGTAAAAAAAGTAAGAGGGATAGGACTAATGATACTGCTGTTTTCATATCTTTTTAGGAGTTTTATGGTTAAGTATTTTAGAGTTTGGAAGGTTGCAAAGTATAAGGCTTTAAGGTTGTTATTTTTTTAATAACTTTTTTGCATAAAGTCAATTGATTTGTTAGCCAGAATTATACACATTTCAGTTAAATTGCTATTATTTTGTTCAATGAAATAAAAGGCGAAAAATCAACTTAGCTCCAAACTCTAAAAGTATTTAGATGTGAGACAAGAGACGTGAAACAAGAGATATAATGTTTAGGGCATTTTATTAATGGCTTATGGATAAATATCTATTTATATTTTTCACTTCCTTTTAGGTAAAATTCAATGACCGTTGAAATCATTGTAAATCATTAATGATGAGTTAATTATCTTATCATATCTCATATCTCATATCTCATATCTATTTTCCTTAAAAATACGTAAAAAAGTATTAAATACAAAAAAGCTTTAAAACTAAAAGTCTAAAAAGCTAAATATCTAAAAGTCCAATTCCCAACCCCTCAAAAACACCCCTTCATCTTCACTTCATGTTCAATATTCAATTGCTTGCCTTTTATAAAATCGAATAAATCATAGGTAAATTCGGCGGTTTTCTCCGTAAAATTCACTTTACCAATGCTATCTATCAGCATTGTTTTTTTTATTTTTTTCGGGAAATGATAAACAAATTGATAGGTAGGCTGACTTAAATCGCCAAAAAATTGCTTTTGTAGGTTTTCATCAATATTTAAACCGTCCATTAGATTGTCATCTTCTTGTAGTGGAGGCAATTGCAAATGTCGCCGTAACTTTTTCTTTTGATAATGGAGCTTGGATATTTTATCGGTCGTTTTAGCGGCTTGCCTATCGGTAGAATCGCTGGTGTTTAAAGCTTTGTTAAGGGCTGCTATATTAGAAAAATGATAGGAAATTTGATACACATTTTTTTTAGGTGAGTGTGCTTTAACTTGCGAAATCCCTTCAATGGCTTGGTAAACCGCTAAATCTTCTTGCAAAAACGGCACAAATCCGACATCACTCTGCATCGTATCAGGCAAAAAAGCCCCCATTATACCCATAATTTCGCTTAGGTCAATGGTTGTAGAAAAGATGCCAGAACCGTCTTTCTCAAATCGAACTTCTTCTATTAAAGAAAAACAACTGCTAAAACTAACACTGAATACTAATAACAGCATCAATGTAAAGTATTTTAACATTTTAAAGGAACTTTTTAGTGTTTTCATCGTTCAAGTGTTAAAGAGGGTATTAATAATTGGAGTTTGGAAGGTTGCAAAGTTATAAGGTTTTAAAGTTTTTATTTTTTTTAATAAATTTTAAAACCAATACTTTTGGGTTTCTTAATCAAAACTATAAAAAATAAAATATCATTATTCTTATTAAGAATAAAAGCCAAAAATCTAAATATCCAAAAAGCCAAAAAATTAATCCTGAACTTTCAGCCCATAAGCTAGGTCACCTGCATCACCAAGTCCGGGGACAATATAACCTTTAGCAGTCAGTTCTTCGTCAATATCACCAGCCCAAATGGTTAAATCGCCAAAATTGCGGCGCACATGCTCAACACCTACTGTACAAGCAATTGCTGTAGCAACGTGAATGTGTTTGGGGACACCTTCTTGAAGTAACTGCTTGATAGCCAGCACCATAGAAGCCCCCGTAGCCAACATAGGATCGGCAAGAATAAGGATGCGGTCTTCTAAATTGGGGCAAGAAAGATATTCTAATTTAATCGTAAATTTGCCGCTCTTGTGATGATGGCGATAGGCTGCAATAAACGCGCTATCTGCCTTACCAAAAAAATGAAGTAAACCGTTGTGCATTGGTACACCTGCTCGCAAAATGCTCGCAACAACGGGTTGTTCTTCCAAAACAGTGCAGTTGGCAATACCCAAAGGAGTAGTAATTTCTTTTTGTATGGTCGGCATTTTTTTACTAATTTCACTAGCAAATAAACCGCCTAAGCGTTCTAAATTGCTGCGAAAATGGGCGCGGTTTTGTTGTACTTTGGTATCACGCAATTCGGCTAAGATTTCACCCACTAAAGGGTTTATTTTACTTAAATTATAGACCATACTATTTTATATTTACAATTTTAACGACCAATAAGTTATCAACAATGGCAAGGCAGTTCAACATTGTATTATTCTTGTCGTTGTAATGGCTATTTGTCAATGGCAAGTTAAACTAGTCTTTTTTAATAAACAAATTTAGTTCTGTTTCTTGTTATTTTAGGTACGAGTTTTGAGGTATA
>JAHDHV010000035.1:8730-25917 GCA_020631155.1 Bacteroidota bacterium
TGCATAATTAATCAGTGCTTGGCACTTAAATGGAACTTTTTTTTCAAACTTTTATTAATAAAATTAGGATTCCCTATGAAAATAACTCAAACTTTTGATTCAAATGGCACATCAAGTATTGCCATTACCGGAGAGCTAGATGCAAGTTCGGCTATTGATATGGATAATGTGATTAAGAAAGCCGTAGATAGTGAAGCGTATAATATTTTGATAGATTGCACGTATTTAAATTATATTTCTTCTGCAGGTTTAGGGGTTTTTGTTTCTTATCAACAAGATTTAGCTGACCAAAATGGCCGATTTGTATTTCACTCAATGAGCGACAAGGTGTATAATGTCTTTGAACTGCTCGGCTTACACAGCATTTTTAGCATTGTACCAACTGCAAATGAAGCTCAGAATTTATTAAAAGGAAATGAGAATTAATTACACAACACCCTGCTCTACTGATAATTTGCGAGATATTAGAACATTCATTAGTCAACATTTGGACAAAACACAACTTACTGAACAAGAAAAGTATCAGGTGATTTTGGCTGTTGATGAGGCTTGTGCTAATGCAATTATTCATGGTAATCAGTGCGACTGCAACCGCAACTTGCGTTTGGAGTTGTCTATTAAGCAGGATGAACTTAAAATTGAGATTTTTGATATTGGTAACTATCGCCCCAATGAAATGAATTGGAATGGGCGAAGTATTGACGAAAGTATACGAAACAGAAAAAAAGGCGGTCTAGGTCAACGACTTATGTATTGCATTATGGACAAAGTGAGCTACTATAAAAACGGCAAAATTAATGTCTGTTCTTTAGTAAAAAAGTTGAATTGATAATTCGTGATTCGTTGATCAATTAATTGGAAACAATTATAAATTCCATATCCGAAATCAAAAAATCTCCTATCTCCTGTCTCACATCTATTTCAAAATCGAAAACTTATCTTCCGATAATTCAATATAATTACTCAATTTTCCCAAACCATCAATAGATAATTCTACCCTATCCCCTACTTTCAAACATTTTGGCGCATTTTTTTTATGATCCAACTGATGAAGTGCCCAAAAACTGCCTTTTCCTATTGTACCCGAACTAATAATTGCCCCGGGATGAAGTTCAATTCCATAGGAACAGCGTTCAATAATTTCGGAAAATGTCCAAATCATATCGGCGGTATTGCCCTCTGTTACTAACTGCCCATTTACCCAAGCGCGCATCGGCAAATTCAAAGTATACCCTTCTTGCTCCTCCATTTCCTGCACATTCGCCGACAACTCATCAGGTGTAACCAAATAAGGACCAACAGCCGTTGCAAAATCCGCCCCTTTAGCCCCGCCAAAATGTCGAGCACTAAAATTATTCATCACCATATAACCCGCAATAAACTCCTCTGCCTCCTCCGCACGAATATTATAACCTTGTAGCCCAATAACAGCAGCTATTTCCAATCCAAAATCTAATTGTTGCAAATGGTCGGACATACAAACCACTGCTCCCCCACCCTGCACCGTATGATGATTGGCAAACTGAAAGTCAGGGAACTTACTGGTAGTCAAAGAATTAGCTTGTGAAAAAGCATCCGCATATCGCAGCGATGTTGGATATGGGATAGGAGCTAACAGAGGCAGTTTAGTTGCTTTTTGTGCTTTTGCCTTCACCTTCTCCCCTGCTTTGATTTTAGCATCATAAGCTTTAGCCATCACCATCGTCTCATCTTCTCCCCATAAAAATTCCGCCATATTATTCGGCAATTTTCGGTCTAGGGCATCCATATTATAAGCATTTTCCCCAACCAAAACAGCTAGTTGATCGCGCTCTTCCTCCACCACAAAGTAGGAAATCAGTTTCATTTGAGTTAATTACGAATTTTATATTGACAATAATAAATTAAGAATATGTTTTCTGTTTAGCTGTTAGAAATTAGTTAAAATAAATCACTTTTTAATTTTTCTAATGGATATAAGCTTTTGATTTTTAAGTATTATGACGGCTAAACAGAAAACACCCAAAAAGAAATCAATCAGTAAAAAACGTCCAAAAACGAATCACTAATCTACTAATCACGAATCCACGAGCTGTCAAAATAAGCAAAAACTGTTTGCTTGAAAAGCATAGCATTTGAGTGTGTCAAGGATTTAGGGAATAACAAAATGTCATCCAAATGAATGGTGAACATTTACTTTTTCCAAAACTAAAACATCTTTTTTTTATTGGTTTTTAAGAGCGACCTTGAAAGTTTTTGCGTTAAGAAAATTGACATGAAAAGCGTTAAGAAATATCCGTAGTGATACGGTCTTTAAGAACCTACTGAATTTCATTCAAAATCTAATCTCTTGATTATTAGACACTTACTTTGATTGAGAAAAGGAGTATCACCTTAGGAGATTTTAGCTTTTTAGGACAATTTTTAGCGAAAAAGTTTCACCGTCTTGATTTTTTGTTTCTTTTTTATCAAGAAAAAAGAAAAACCCCCAAATAAGCACGACACTTTTTAAATTAAAGGGAATAGCTATTATTATACGACCTCCCTCTTTTCCTGAGACACTCATGACACTTGAAACATACCCATTTTTTTACATTTTTAAAAAACCCATATCCGAAATTCTAACCTTACTTTCTTTCCCAGTAATTAATGCTTTCTAAATCATCCAAAATAGACAGATAATTAAAATAACGTTCTGCGATAATCTCCCCATTTTCAACCGCCGTTTTGATGGCACATTTGGGCTCATCCCGATGCAGGCAGTTGTTGAATTGACAATCGCCAATTAAGGGCTTCATTTCCCGAAAATAATGCCCTACTTCTTCGGGTTCTAAATGCACCAAACCAAACTCCTTGATACCGGGCGTATCCACAATTTCACCACCAAAAGGCAGTTCGTACATGGTAGCAAAAGTCGTTGTATGCATCCCCTTGTCGCTGTAATTTGACACATCTTTGGTCGCCAAATCTAGCCCCGGCATAATCGTATTGATCAAGGTAGATTTTCCTACCCCTGAATGACCAGTTATCAAACTCGTTTTATTGATCATCAACTCCTTTAATTCAGGAATATTATGACCTGTAATGCCAGATACCAATATACAAGTATACCCCAAACTTTCATACATTTCTTTCAGTTCCTCATACTTTTTTAGGTCTTTTTTTCGGTAAATGTCCATTTTATTAAACACCAATATGGTTGGCAAATGGAACATTTCAGCGGTCACCAAAAAGCGACCGATAAAACCTAGTGAAGTACGCGGCTTGCTAAAGGTAATCAGCAGCAACACCTGATCCATATTGGAGGCGATCATTTGCTGACGGTATTTGAGGCGCGGCGATTTTCGGATAATGTAATTTTCTCTTGGCAAAATTTTCGTAATCACAGCCGTATCTAGCCCCGCCTCTTTTTCGACAAGCACATAATCGCCGACCGCAATTGGGTTGGTTGTCGTGCTTTCTACCAAGCGCAACTTTCCCTTCATACGGCAAGCAATGGTTTCGCCCGTATCGCTCAATTTTACGTTATACCAACTACCTGTTGATTGAAAAACTCTTCCTTTCAAATAAACAAAATTATTAAGTTAATAAATGAGACATAAGATGGGAGATTTGAGATATAAGATTTTTTTATACAAATCCTATATTTAATCACATCTTAAATCTTGAATCTTATATCTTGAATCTTATATCTTATATCTTGAATCTTAAATCTTGAATCTTAAATCTTATATCTTATATCTTATATCTTATATCTTATATCTTGCATCTAAAAATCTAAACCCCATGAACTGCCTTAGCCATAGCCTCTACTAATAGAGGATTTTGCTCAAAAGCATTGCCTACCACAATCACATCCGCGCCTGCTTGACAGCTTTTAACGGCTTGCTCAGGGGTGCGAATCCCACCGCCGACAATCAAGGGCAAATCTACCACTTGGCTAACCTGTTGAATCATGGCTTCCGACACAGCTTGTTTGGCACCACTCCCCGAATCAAGGTACATAATTTTCATACCCAATAGTTGCCCTGCCAATGCCGTACAAACAGCAATTTGCGGTTTATCGGCAGGAATCGGCATACTATTACTGATGTAGGAAACTGTTGTGGGTGCGCCGCCATCAATGAGCAAATAACCTGTTGGCATCACCTCAATATCCATTTGATGCAAAATCGGTGCGGACACCACATGTTGACCAATCAATAAATCAGGATTACGCCCAGAAATTAGGGACAGAAAAAATAGTGCATCCGCCTTATCATTCACCTGAAAAGTACTCCCCGGAAAAATAATAACAGGAATCGAACAACGTTGCTTCACTCGCTCAATCCAACGCGCCGAATAATTATTCATAACCAAACTTCCACCCACAAAAAAATAATCTACCTGAGCAGACATAGCCTTCTCAATTAATTGCTCAACGGCAGAACCGTCTACCTTATCAGGATCAATTAATACCGCTAGTTTTTTTTGCTGTCGCTTGCGTCCTTCTACCAAATTTGTATAAACTTCACTGTTTTTCATATTAACAGTTTTGGCAAAATTACGCTTTTTTTCCAGAATTTAAGCCGTTGTTAGACTTTTTAGCTTTTTGGTTTTTCGGATGTTTAGCCTTTTAGATTTTTAGACTTTTGGATATTCAGCCTTTTTGTTTTTGGGATGTTTAAGCCTTCAAAAACACCGTTCCTCTGTTAAGAATTGTTAAAATTTGGTCATTTACACAACATTTTCCTCTAAAAAACGGTATTTAAATAGTCACAACTAAAGTTTTAGTTAATCTTTTTCCGTAAAAAATAAAAACGTTAAAATGTACAGATGTAAGATTTTACGTCTCTACCAAACAAACTCCTAAAACCTATGCAACCACAAACACACTACTTTAAGTTCCTTTTCACCTTATTATTTTTATATGCTTATTCCCTAAACCCATCTTTTGCTCAATCTTATAGCATACAACATTATGGAGTCGAAGAAGGCTTAGGCTCTTCTAATGTGTATACCTTATTTCAAGACAGCAAAGGCTACCTTTGGATCAGTACTGCCGCAGGTCTCAGCCGTTTTGATGGTAAAGAATTTGAGGAATTTAGTATGAAAGATGGGGTTGTTTGGAATGTGATTAGCAGTATTCATGAAGGTAAAGATGGGGTAATGTGGTTCAAACGACAAAGACGATTAAAAACTTTGTTGCAATATGATGGACGAAAATTTCACCAAATTCCTACAGATAGCTTACAGGTTTACAGTCGCGGCAGTGGCTTATTGGTTTACCAAGATCAGTATGAACCGCTATGGATCGAGCGCGCCGACAGTTCTATTTATAAGGCTGCTTCTGATATGAATTTGCCTTTATCCTTGAAAATGAAGGAGTTGCAATACAACTATATTTATGATCACTTTATAAATGAGGATGGAAGTGTATACTTAGCAACAGTTTTAGGCTTACTTCTTTCTAAAGGTGATACTTTACAAAATGTAACTAAAGCATTAGGTCGGCGAATGCAAGTATTTGGCATCACACATTTTAAGGGCAATTTTTGGCTGTTAACAGACGAGGGGGTAATGAAATTTGACGGGAAAAAGTTGGATCAAAGTGAGGTTCCCGAACCCTTACACAAAAACATCATCCACAATTTTGCCCAAGACAATAGGGGCAATTTATGGTTAGCTACCATTAAAGGGCTTTATCGCTATGATGGCAACAATTTTACGCATTTTTCAAAAGCAGATGGACTATTGAGTACGCGCATCAATCGAGTGTTTATAGATTCAAGAGGTTATTTGTGGTTAAGCACTAATGGCGGTTTACAAGTCTTTGATCACCAAAGATTTATCACTATTGACACCAATGAAGAGCTAGAAATGTTTTCCGATGTACGACAAGTTTGGCGCATCGAATATCGGCAAATTTTAGAAGATCATGAGGGGAATGTATGGTTCAATACGACTAAGGGTATTGCTAAATTTAGCGGTTTTACTTTTGCTCATTATCAAGAAAATAATCCCCTGAAAAGTCGCTATGTAAGAAGGGTTTATAAAGATAAAAAAGACAGATTATGGATAGGTTATAACAAAGAGGGCATTAGTATTTGCCAAGCGGATAGCTGTCAACATTTTGATAGATATAGCGGAATATCGGCAAGTACAGTCAATGCATTTTTGGAAACGCCACAGGGGGAGTTTTGGGTTGGACATAGCAGTGGTTTACTGAAATATGAAAATGGGCAGTTTAAACATGTGTCAGTGGATGATAATAATAGGGAGTTGATGGTTCGCAAATTGGTGCCAGATAAAAAAGGCAATGTTTGGCTACTATCACAATACAATATGTATCGTTTTGATGGTCGAAAATTTAAAAAGTATGGACTGGGCAATGAAAACTATCCTATCCAAACTTTTCATCTTGATGAACGACAAAATGTATGGTTTTTTTCGCGAGAGGGCTTATTTAAACTAAATCAAGAAAAGGACGAATTCGAATTAGTTGGTAATCAGGAGCAACTCGGTTGGATCGTTTCAATGGCAGATGATGTGGAAGGTAATTTATGGATGGTAAATAGCAGGGGCGGAATTGTGCGTTATGATGGAAAATATGCCATCGCTTTTGACGAAATGGATGGACTGGCTAGTAACAAGGTACGTTCTATTTTGATTCACAACGGTTATGCATGGCTCGGCACAGTCAAAGGCATTGATCGCTTTGATATTCAGGAATTTAACAGTAGTAAAAAAATATTTATTGAACACATTGGCAAAGCAGAAGGTTTCACGCCTATTGAGTGTAATTACCTAGCCTATAAGGATAAGCACGATGTATTATGGTTTGGCACAAGTCAAGGAGTGACCGCTTTTAATCCGCAATTGTATGAACAGCGCAACGCCCAAAAAGCATCGCCTATTGTATATATTGACAACATCAAATTGGGCTATGAAAATGTGGATTGGATTGTATTTGCCGAACAGTTGAATAAATTGACGGGGCTACCCGAAAATCTACAGTTAGACCATAACGAAAATACGCTTACTTTCGAGTGCAAAGCTCTAACATTCGCCGATGCCAACAAATTTAAATACCAATACCAACTAGAAGGAATTGACACCGCTTGGCAAGAAGCAACTCACCAAACGACTGCAACTTACGCCAATTTATCCCCCAATCACTATACCTTTAAAGTCAAAGCCACCGAAGATGGCAAACAATGGAGTACGCCTTGCGTGTTTAGCTTCACCATCCAACAACCTATCTGGACAAAAACTTGGTTTATTTCGCTTTTTATTGTACTGCTAATTATTATTTATTTTATTCTGAAAATAATTTACATTCAACTCTTTAGCTATAAAGATGTCAGTTATAAGACCTAAGATATGAGATTTAAGATGTAAGATTTTTTTATTGATAAAATTAAAAATAATGAGCTTTTCAATTGAAAACCAAACTCTAACTTCTGATCTCCAATTTCTAACAGCCAAAAATCTAACAGCTAAATTCTAATCTCTAATTTCTCCCCTCTAATAAATCCGAATAATTTGCCCATTAATGCCGCCTTCCACACTTTTGAGGTAACCGTTCACTGCTCTTTGCATAGAAATAGGCGTATAACCGGGGAAATAAGAAGCGTATTTTTCAGCTGAATCCGCCACCAGATTTGCCGATACTGCGTTGATTCTCAGACCTCTAGTGAGTTCTTGGGTAGCGGCTAAAACGAAACTGTGAATTGCCCCATTAACCATTGCCGCGCTTGTGGTGCCGCGTACAGGATCATCAGCGAGAACGCCCGTTGTGAGGGTAAAGGAAGCCCCGTCATTGAGGTAATGCTGCCCGATTCGCACTAGGTTGACCTGCCCCATCAGTTTGCTGCGGATGCCGATGTAGTAATCCTCCTCTGTCAACTGCGCGAAACTGCCCCAGCGCGCTTCCCCTGCAATGCATACACAAGCATCTAAGCCTTTGGTATGGGTAAACATGGCTTTGATCGAATCCGATTGCGCGATGTCTACCTGCACCGTTCCGCTTTTCCGACCTGCCACCAATACGTCATGCCGTTTAGATAATTCTTCCACTACTTTTTTGCCGATAGTCCCTTGACCACCAATGACTAATACTTTCATGTTTTTTTATTTTATTTAGATGTAAGATGGGATATATTTCCAATACTGTATTTTTAAACAAACAGTTTGTAGGTATTTTAACAGTTCGTTGATTCGTGATTAGTAGATTAGTGATTCGTTTTTGGATATTTTTTTCCAATTAATTTCTTTTTGGATGATTTCTACAATAACAATCTTAACCGCCAAATCTTTCACAAGCCCTTAATAATCAAAATTTTATACACATATAAAAATTCAAAAAAATGATTTATCAAAAATATCGCTCCTACGTTTTAACCACCTATTTTTGACCTGTTTGCGCTTCTTTTTTATGCTCTTTTGAAAAAAAAATGTATTTTGCTACTTGACACTGGTACATTACTGGCATTTTTTAATTGAAGAAAATAACTAATTTGATACATTCAAATTGAAAACAGTAAATCAAAAGTCTATTTTCAACATCTCTCAAAAACACAAAACATTATCTTTTGCATATTTATAAAATTTTAAATATTTTTTTTTTTGCAAAAATTATTCAAAAAGGAAAATCCCTTCAATAAAACGCCTAATCACGAATCACTAATCTACGAATCAACGTTTTTGATGGTGAACATTTAGTAAAATCAATGTTTTGATTTGAAAGAAAAGTGCAATATACCATTAAGGCCATTAAACCAATAAAAACAAGATGTACCAAACAAAGATGGCATGTGTTGTAAAAACAGGATGTGCCAAACAAAACATACCTTATCTCTCCAGTTACAATATTAAATCATTCAACACAAAAATTAAATAACTATGAAACACATGGCTACTTTTCCCCAATTTATCGCTACTTTTTGCCTAATTCTGTTGTTTTACAGCACTTCAATTCCTCTTTTACACGCCCAAACCGATAGCCCTGAAGCCATTGCCGATACTTTTTTGGTTCGCTCTGCTCGTCCGCAAATATACAATGTATTGATGAATGATAAGATTAATTATGACTATAAAATTAATAAACTGATGGTGGTGCGAAAACCCAAAGGTACGCTCAAAATCAGACGGGAACATGGAGTGGATAAGGTCAGTTACGCAGCCGACTATGAGGGCGGCGAACCCGATGTTTTTACTTATAAAATTTGCGACTTACAAGCTCAATGTGATACAGCACAAGTATTATTTGTGAAATGCCCCCCCAAAAAGCCCAAATTCCCAACCGTAGAAAAGGTAATTTTAGAAGCAGGCAATCAATACGAATTTAACTACCCCAATATGTTTATCGAAGTCTCCAAATATCCGCAAAATGGACGGCTCGACATTCCAGAAGATAGCAGCAGCATTGTCTACATTCCCAATGAAGGTTTTACAGGGGAAGATAAATTGGTATTTACCGTTTATGAATACTACGAACTTTGCGGAATGAATCACTATGAAAGTTTGAATAACAAAATTTATGTACTGCCTTCTGATGAAAATAACAAACCGCCTGTAGCTGTGGATGACCATATAACCGTGAAAAGTGGTCGAAGTATCAAAATAAAAGTGATGGAAAATGACTACGATCCAGAGGGTGTTTTAGAGCCTAAAATTCAGAGTCTTACGCGTGCGCGGCGCGGCAAAGTCCGCCGATCAAGGGACAAGGTAAGTTATACCGCCGACCGCAAACAGAAAGGGAAAGACAAACTTATCTACGAAATCTGCGATTTTAATGGCGAATGTACAAAAGGCACCGTTTGGATCACCATAGAATGAGTTAATCAATTACGAATTTGAAATTACGAATTACGAATTGGGGGATAGATAGAGTTGGTTGGTAATTATTTTGAAATGATTTCTGTAACGAAGGCTTTAGCCGTCAGATTTTGTTATAAGCATTTAGCAATCAATCTTTTACAATTACAAAAATTCAAAAAAGCGGTTTATCATTGTTAATTTCTAACAATACAAAAAGCGAAAAAATTTAAGAAAAATTAGTAGGTTATTGGATAAGTTGGATGTTTGATTTATATTTGCTAGGCGCATTTCATATATGTGGTGAGAGGAAAAGTAGAACCTAATATGGACATGTAATAGAATTGTAAACGGAGAATGTTTAAAAGTTGTGCCTAGTTATAAAGTCAAATCTAACAAAGATTCGTAACTTTACACAATGAGCGAATTACTAACAATAAAGGAAGCAAGTAAGTGGGCAACTAAGTACCTTAATAAAGAAGTAACAACATCCAATATTTCATACCTAATCCAATATGGAAGAATCGAAAAGCGAAGTAAAAATGGACAGACTTTTATTTCTAAAGAAGAGTTAAAAAACTATTATCAGTCCTTTTTAGGTAAACGTGAAACTGATTGGAAAAAACAGCTTGGAAATGACTTAAATTGGCATTTATCATTCGATTATTTGAAAGAATCTGATACTACAAAACACGTTCATAGACTACATCCATACAAGGGGAAATTTATTCCTCAGTTAGTCGAATATTTTTTGAATAATAAAAAGGATGAGTTTAAAACTGATGTCTACTTTAAAGAAGGAGACATTGTTTTGGATCCTTTTTCGGGCAGTGGTACTACTATGGTGCAAGCAAGTGAAATGGGTATGCATTCAATTGGTGTGGATGTATCTGCATTCAATGCACTAATCGGAAATGTAAAAATTGGTAGATATGATTTTGTAGATATTCAAAGAGAAATAAAGCACATTTCCCTAAAATTAAGAGAGTTTGTTGGTCAAAAAAAACATTTAGAATTTGACCAAAAATTACTTGCAATATTAACAAACTTCAATAAACAATACTTTCCTTCCCCAGAGTTTAAAATTTGGGTTAGAAAAAAAGAAATTGACGAAAAGACTTATACCAAACAGAAATTAGATGAAATACTGCCCGTCTATAGAAATTTAGTTAAAGAATTTGAAATTCCTCTTTATCAAGAAGCTACTGGACATGAATTTCTTGATAAATGGTATCTACCGCCAATTCGAGATGAACTTGAATTAATATTTGAACATATAAAAAAAGTTCAAAGGGTAAGCACAAAGAAGGCATTAAGTGTCATTCTTAGTCGGACTATCAGGAGTTGTAGGGCTACTACCCATGCAGACTTAGCTACATTGATTGATCCTGTAAGAGAAATATACTATTGTAGGAAACATGGGAAAGTCTGTAAACCATTATTCACCCTTTTGAATTGGTGGGAAAGATATTGTAAGGACACTTTAAAACGTTTTTCCATTTTTAACAATTTACGAACAAATACTCATCAGATTTGCTTAGTTGGTGATTCTCAGAATATTGATATTTTTTCTGCAATAGAAAAAACAAACCCTGTTTTTGCAGAATTAGCAAAACAACAAAAGATCAAAGGTATTTTTTCAAGTCCCCCTTATGTTGGTTTGATTAATTACCATGAACAACATGCTTACGCTTATGATTTATTTGGATTTAAACGCAGAGATGAGTTAGAAATTGGTCCTCTTTTCAAAGGTAAAGGACGTGAAGCAAGGGCATCATACATTGAGGGTATTTCGCAAGTTTTAAAAAATAGCAAACGATTTATGGTTGAGGATTTTGATGTTTTTTTAGTTTCTAATGATAAATTTAATATGTATCCAAGCATTGCGGAAAAAGCCAAAATGAAAATCGTAAATCAATTTAAACGCCCTGTTTTAAATAGAACAGAAAAGGATAAAAGAGCATATTCTGAGATAATTTTCCACCTAAAAGCTAATCAATAAATATGGGACTGCAAAACCAACAAATAACTGAAATCCAAAATATTCTCAAGCAAGTTCTGAGAAATAAATTTCAAAATTATAAACGAGAAACGAGTCAAATGCCCTTCCATACAAGACTTTTAGGAAAAGATAGATATGCTTTGTTTTCGTTTATTCATTCTTTGAACACAACTTTTGGAACAAGTATTTTTGAACCTGTCGCGGTTACTTTAGCAAAAGACAGATTTAAAAGAGCGGAAAAACAAGTAAGGTCTGGAAATCAAATAAGCACTTCAGCATTGTTTGAAATCCAGAAAATTATGGATGAATTAACTGCAGCCAATACCAAACCAGATAAGTCAAGGGAAATAGACATAATCCAAAAGGTTTGTCAACAAGGCAAAATGCGAAAAGTCAAACCAACAGTTGTTGATGTTTTTCTTGAAAGTAATAACAGTGAATTATTTCTTTTTGACATCAAGACAGCAAAGCCAAACAAAGGTAATTTCAAAGAATTTAAACGCACTATGTTGGAATGGGTTGCAGTTATTCTGGCTGAAAATCCAAAAGCAGAAATCAATACATTAATCGCAATTCCATATAATCCTTATGCCCCTAAACCATACAGCCGTTGGACAATGGCTGGTATGCTTGATTTGAAAAACGAGTTGAAGGTAGCGGAAGAATTTTGGGATTTTTTAGGCGGTAAGGGCGCATATATAGATTTGTTGAATTGCTTTGAACAGGTCGGAATTGAAATGAGAGAAGAAATTAACAATTATTTTTCAAAATTCAAATAAATGAAAAGTTACCACGAAATCATAGATATTCTCAAAAAAATAATTCAAGATGATGTGAAGTTGGTTCATGGAGGCAATATCATCAATTGGGAAGAAACAAAAATCCCAGAACTATTAGATGGGCTTCCAATCTCAACTAACTCAGAAATTGCTGCGGGTACTCAATTAAAACATAAATTTACAGGGCAAGATTATTGGGTTACTTTTGACGACAATAAATCAATAACTCTTTCAACTATGCACAATGTAGTATACTACCCAAAAGAAATAATATGGGAACATTTTGAAAGGGTAGAAAAGGGAAAAAATAAAACTGCCAAAAATCAAAATAAGTAAGTTTTTACAAAGATATGAATAAAATGCCTGTATCCATATATTGATGAATCCGAAAGCGACTATACTATAACCGACCTCCTAGCAGCCCTAAACTAAAATAAGTACCTAGACAAAATTAATGCCACAATAGAAAAAGACTAAGCTACTCATTTCTAATACTTTAGCACAAAATTGTGCACAATTAAATAGTGCTTGGCACTTAGATGAATTATTTACTGGATACAAACATCATTTCCCCCCCCCCAAAAAAAACAATTCGTAATTTCAAATTCGTAATTCGTAATTATTTATACGTGCTTAGTCCACTATTTCGCAAAATATTTTTAGTGCGTGAACTCGCCAAAGTATCCCCGTCTTTTACAATCTGATTCAATACCTGCCATTCGCTGATGTTGAGGATTTTTTCTACCGAATCTAAATGATTGGCTTTGGCGACTTTCTTAATAGCATTGGTAAAATACTTGCTCGTTTTCACGACCCATTGATTGACGGTTAAATCTATCAGTACGGTCATGCCCATTTCGGAGCGAATAATTTGCGTAATCGGCATATCCACGAAGGTCAGCACTACGCCGTCTACATTGACATTGAAATTGACGCGAATATTTAAGGCTGGCACCACATATTTGCGTTTCGCGCTCTCAATTTGAATGCGTTGCACCTCAATATCGTGTGCTGCCCGAATAAATACCCCACACATCAACTTATTGGCTTTCAGGTAGCTTTCCGCCATTTCTCGCCGCAGCACTCGCCCCGTACTCGGATCAATAACGACCACATGAGCATAGCGAATATCGCCGCGCGTAATGCTGTACTCCACATCAATACCGTACTGTTGGAAGCGTTTGCGGAAGGTTGCTGGCTTACGGTATTTCATCTGCGCCAACATCGGAGCTAAACCGCCTGTTCCGCCTGCAAATTGAATGAAGCCATAGGAAAAAATCGCTTTGTCGTAGGTATTTAAAGCATCAAAATTGCCCTCATGCTCCGAAACATATTGCAATGCCTTCGCCTCCACATGATTCAATCCCGTATTTTTATACTCTTGTAAAGGCAATGATTTTGGCGACACTTTTCCCAAATAAGCAATGCCTGACACATCCGCTGCAAACCAACTTTTGGGGTAATTGTGAAATTCTGCGACTACTCGCTTCGCTGGATTTTTCACATCAGGAAAGGTAACGCGATAATGGGTATATTCTTTTAAAATCTTGAATGTCAAATCATTAGGTTTGACTACGCCATATAAATAATCGGTATTGCCAACAATCTTTGACTTATTTGCCCAATATTTTACCCGATACTTTTGAAAACGTTTCAAGGCGGAAATGGTATGTGGAATTTGGCTAGGTTTGATGGAGGTATTACTGGTAAAATTTTCGCCATGCCAACTACTCAAATAACGCAACTGCACCAATCGCTGTTGTACGCGACTTAAATCAGCAGGATAATTGCCGTAATTGGTATTGCCAACCGCCGCGCTCAATCCCTCAGACAGTAGCGAAATGCCATTGGTAATCGTCAGTTTAAAGTTTTGTCGGGCAGTGGTAATGCTGTTCATCTCGGTTTGCGAAGGACGTAACACCCCTGAATTGAGAAACATCAGTTCGGGACTATTCACTTTTATCAAAGCATTCGGGCTTTTTTGCCCCAGTATTAGGCGTTGAAAATCTTTAATGGCTTGTACCGTTTTGGGCAACATCGAACTAGGTGCGATATTATCATTTTTCAATAGTTCGGCATCCCAAGCCAAAAAACCCATTTTGCGGAGTTGGCTTTGCACTTTTCGCACATCCTTCCCCCAATTACGTCCCCCCTCTCCCACTGTATCGCTAATCGTAAAATCGTAGGAAAACTCTAAGTCTTTGGAAGTTCTGCCTCCAATATTACTGCCATCACTTGTTGCCGAGTTTGCATTGTTATTGCTTCCTGTTTGTGTTCCCGTTTCAATGCCAATAAATAAGGTTTGCCCAACGGTTAAGCCTGTAGAGGTCAACTTATTGAGGGAAATAATATCGTCTACAGTCGTGTCAAATTTGCGCGCAATCGTCCAAAGACTATCACCGGGCTGCACTTTATAGCTGACGGGTGTAATGTTATTCTTTCCTGAACCTGCATTGGTACTGCCTCCAGTTGGTTGAGTAGTGGGTTTTGTATTAATTTGACTATTTTTGCCTTCTGGCACTAATAATTTTTGCCCAATAACCAGAGAATCAGAACTCAATTGATTCAGGCGTTTAATGTCTTGCACATTGGTATCAAAAATCCAAGCAATAACGGATAGCGAATCACCAGCTTTAACGATGTACTCCTTGATATTGCCAATCTGAGTGTGATTCGTTTTGCTTGGCACTTTTAGCCACTGCCCAATAAATAAAGTGCTGTTATTCAGTTGGTTAATTTGTCTGAGATAGCTAACAGAGGTATTAAATTTAACGGCAATTTTATATAAAGAATCACCTGCTTGCACCTTATAGCTTGTTATCGTACCGCTTGGTGGGCTGGGTTGCGGCTCTTGGGTATTTTTTCCTTGAATAATTAATTTTTGCCCTACTTGTAAGCTATTGGAAGATAAACGATTGAGTTGCTTAATTTGCGTAACACTGGTATCAAATTTGTCAGCAATTTGGTATAAAGAGTCACCGGGTTGAACGAGATAGGTAAAAGTTTCGTTTTGACTAGGCGTATCATCCTTATCTTCGTCCTGTGCATTTGGATTAACAGGAATTGTGAGTTTTTGCCCAATGTATAAATCATTGGAAATAAAGCCACTTAGTTCTTTAATTTTATTAACGGCTACGCCAAATTTATCCGCAATTTTGTACAAGGTATCCCCTTTTTGCACGATATAGGTAGTCGTAGCTGTTCTGGGCGTTGTTGAAGGAGTCGAAGCTGAGGAAGGAACAATTAATTTTTGCCCAATACTTAACGCATTGCTAGACAATTGATTTAACTGACGAATACGCTCAACCGTTGTTTTATGTTTTGTTGCAATTTTATAAAGGGAGTCGCCTTTTTGCACAGTATAAGTGCCTGTTTGTTGTTGACTAGCGGTAAATTTGGGGGCGGTTACTCTTAACACTTGCCCTACAAATAAACTATTGGAAGTTAAGCGATTAAAGTCTTTTAATTGCTGAACAGTCAGTTTAAATTGACGGGCAATTTTGTAGAGGGAATCCCCTCGTTGAACGGTGTAAAGTTGTGTTCCAGTGGCGGAAAAAGTGCGCGGTCTAGTCTCTATAATCGTTGTTGGACTAGGAATTTGAAGCATTTGCCCAGTTTGCAAATCATTGGTTTCCAGATCATTAAGCGTTTTTATTTGCCATACTGGAATATCAAAAATAGTTGCAATTTCTGGCAGTGTATCTTGTTGTTTAACCACATACAATACGCTATTCATGGCATCCAAAATTTGCACCCTAATAGGAATAATCAGACTTTGCCCAAGGCTTACGTCAAGGCTTGTCAATTCATTCATCTGCTGAATCTCGACAACACTTGTTCCGTATTCCATAGCAATATCCGATAAGGTTTCCCCCGATTCAACAATATGTATCATAATTATTAATTTACAAAATATGTCAGACGCTAATAATAGAGCAATGTTTATGCGCGAAGCCATTCGCTTATCACTCGAAAACATGCGAGCAGGAAAAGGCGGCCCATTTGGGGCGGTTGTTGTAAAGGACGGCAACATTATCGCTAGGGGCTTTAATCAAGTTACCTCTACTAATGACCCGACAGCCCATGCCGAAGTAACAGCTATTCGCGAAGCTTGCAAAATTTTAGGCAGTTTTCAGTTATCAGGCTGCGAATTGTATACCAGTTGCGAGCCTTGCCCCATGTGTTTGGGTGCTATCTACTGGGCGCGCCCCGATAAGGTGTATTACGCCAATACTAAACAAGATGCCGCCGATATAGGTTTTGATGATGATTTTATTTACCAAGAATTGACGATTGATTACGCCGACCGCAGTATTCCTTTTGCACAAATACAGCGAGAAGAAGCTTTAGTCGCTTTTCAGGAGTGGGCAAATAAGGAGGATAAGGTGGAGTATTGATTTTAATTACGAATTAGAAATTACGAATTACGAATTTTTCAAATTGAAAAATGAAAGTTGAAAATTGAAAATGGTGAGCAGTGGTACGGAGTGGATTTAGCAATAGAACACAGTTCATTAATCAATTGATAATCAAATACTTATTTCTAAAAGCTAAAAGTCTAAATATCCAAAAAGCTAAAAGTCTAAATATCCAAAAAGCCAAAAGTCTAAATATCCAAAAAGCCAAAAG
>JAHDHV010000490.1 GCA_020631155.1 Bacteroidota bacterium
AAAGAACCAAATATCCATGCTTTTGCTATAGGTTGTTTTTCAAAATACTGCTTAATTTCTAACAATATACTTTTTTTTGCTTTAGATAATCTTCTATTCCCCTTTTTTTCTATTCTTTTTTGTACTAATCTTAGTGCTTCACTTGCATAGTCCATGCAAACTACTTCTTCATATATTATTCCAGACAAGTATTTTATTTGCAAGTATTTATAATCTATTTGCAAATATGCTGATAATGGAAAAATCATCTCTTTAGTTGCCTTTGATTCTCCACGTTCTATTTTGCGTAATGTTGTTGGAGAAATTTGTAATAAGTACTTGGACAAAATTAATGTTACAATAGTAAAAGACTAAACCCCTCATTTCTAATACTTTAGAACAAAACTGTGCACAATTAAATAGTGCTTGGCACTTAATTGGGCTACTTTCTTTGATGATATTCCTTGTTTGTTTCTTGCTTGTTGAATGATTTCACCGAATGTTTCCGAATTCATTTCATTTTTTTTGTACAAAAAAAAACAAAATTTTTTTCTATTTAACAAACAATACTTAGAAGTTTCTATTATTTCCGCATTACTTAATTAACTTGTACACTTACCATTACACCTCCTAAATTTTTGGCTTAAAACTTGATGCTTTTTTTGGATGTTCAAATAAAAGCAGATAGATAAGATACAGACAATAAATAATTTATCTTATGTCTTAAATCTTGAATCTTGAATCTTAAATCTTAAATCTTAAATCTAATATCCCACGTCTATTTAAGCATTACGCACAATACCACACTCTAAACACTTTTCTATGATTGTAACACCAAATCCGCTCCTACTCATCACTACATTTTACCTATTTTTTTTATTTCCATCCATAACACAAGCACAACGCACAGGCACCCTTGAAGAAGTCATTAATAAAATCACTCAACCTTACCTAAAAAAAGACAATACCTATGGGCTTGCAGTGGGCATCATTCATGGGGAAGCGGTGCAACAGTTCCATTACGGACAGCTATCTGCCGACAATACCGCCCTGCCTGACAGCAACACCATTTTCCATATTGGGGCTATTACCAAAGTTTTTACCACCTCTATTTTAGCCTCGTTAGTTGCCAATGGCACTGTGCAATATAGTGACACTATTACACAATACCTTCCCGACTCTGTGGCAAAAGCCAACCCTTATTTACGGCAAATTACCCTCGAAAAACTGGCTACTCATGCCTCTGGCTTGCCTAAAGAGCCTTACAATATTGCCTTGACATTACTTGACAAAAACGACCCTTATGCCAACTATCATATTGAAGATTTGTACCGCTTTTTAATGCAATTCCAAGTGGAACAAAGTACTAGGAAACGTAAAAAGAAGAAAAAAAAGCGCAATAAACGGACAACATCTTTTAAATATTCTCATTTGGGAATTAGTTTGTTGGGGCATTTATTGGAAAAGGCAACGCAAAAAAGCTATGCCGAACTCTTACAAACCTATATCACCGAACCATTGGCAATGCCTAATACACAACTGACATTGGTAGCCGACCAACAAGAGCGAGCAGCTAAAGGACATTCTTTTAATGGTAAGATAAGTCATGCCCTCTCCTATACTGCCCTTTACAGTGCCGAAGGATTACATTCAACTTTGCCCGATTTACTGAAGTTTGTACAAGCGCAAATGGATAGCAGCCAGCAAATGTTGGGCAAACAATGGCAAGAAACCCATCAGCCACAGCTTGTTACAAATATGAAATATGTATGGGTAGGCTATGGTTGGTATATTGCAGCGCGCGGCCGTAAGCATCCTGCCATGATTACCCATAGTGGGCGTACAGGCGGTTACAGCAATTTCATTGGTTTTGTAAAGGAGACACAAACAGCCGTGATTGTATTGTCTAATGCTGCGGAAAGGGTTGATCAAGTAGGTATTGATATATTGGAAGTACTCAATAGCGTGGAATAGCTTTTTAATTACGAATTACTCGTTCCGAATTATGTGCCCTCATGGAATGTGTTGACACTTTTTTTTAGAATGTTCCAAAAATGCACATAACTTTTTGATTATTAAAATAAAAAATTGCTAATTCGTAATTAACTAGCCAATTCCGCTACTGAGTGTGTCAGAAAAAGAGGGATTTCGTATAATAGCTATTTTTCTTAATCTTAAAAAGTCTCCCTTGCCCTACGTTTTTTTCTTTTTTGCTTGATAAAATAGTAAGGACGTAATGCATTACGTCCCAACAATCAAGACAGTGAAACTTTTTCGCTAAAAATTGTCCTAAAAAGCTAAAATCTTCTAAGGCGATACTCCTTTTTTAAATCAAAATAAATAATTAATAATCAAGGGTTTAAGCGTTGGATTAAGGTTTAGTAGGTGCTTAAAAACCGTATCACTGCGGATATTTCTTAACGCTTTTCATGCCAATTTTCTTAACGCAAAAACTTTCAAGGTCGCTCTTCAAAACCAATAAAAAAAGGATATTTTATTTTTGGAAAAAGTAAATGTTCTACTTTCATTTAGCTAACATTTTGTTATTCCCTAAATCCTTGACACACTCTCCGCTACTTTTTCGCGCAGCCAGTTCATATTTGCAGTTTGTTGATTTTCTTCAAGTAGTTTCTGAAGTTGAGTTAAATCTTTTTCTATTTTCTCTTTTGACTCATAACCTATATTTTCTTTGATTTTATAGGCTTTTTTGGCAAATTTAAGCAGATTTTGATAGATTTTTCGCTGATAAACCGACACTAATTTACTTCTCAATAAGTAAACTTTTACCGTATCAATAACAGAATAAAAAGCGGTACTACTGTCGGTATCATAGTAAATTTTGAGGAGTAAACTTTTCGCACCTAAATAATAAACTACATCTGTAAACTCTACCTGATGAAGTAATTGTAAGGATTTGTCGTATTTTTTTTGGCTATAATAAAGACTAGCTAGATTATAAGCGAAAGCATTTTCGGCAACTGTTTCAATTAAATAGCTTTTATATGCATGAATAAACTGCTCTGTCCACTCAAATTTGCGAAGGCGTAATCCTACTGTTACAATGTTTTTATAATCCCACTCTGCTAAAATGTTATTTTCTAGTATTATTTTTGTTTCTAACAATCTTTGAAATAATAAAAATATCTCATTTAAATACTCACTATTTCCATTATTGATTTGCTTGATACAATAATTTTGAGCATAATCGTACATACCGCGTGCTTCGCCGTGCGAAAACTGCTGGGCATGTTGTTCAAGTAACAAAATTAAACGTTGATAATGTTGCGGTTCATCACTATACAATAGGCTCATCAAAATTTGATAATAAATAGTAATTGCTGGATATTTTTCATAATTTGATAAATTGTTTTTTAAATATTCTAATAATTCATCTAGCAAATGCAACTCATAAGTAACATCAATCACATTGGTTCGGCTAATCATTTCACAAGAATCGCGCAGTTTAGTAGCTAAATAAAAAATATCTAACTGGTCTACTTTCTTCTGCAAGCTTTCGTCTTTTAGCCGCCGCCCTTGTGCTATATAATAAAAATTGGCTTCCTCTTGCAATACATAATTTTGATAGAAAAAGGTATGGTCGCGAATGTTTTGTTTTTCTTGTTGGGCTAGTGCAGCACGTAATGTTCTTTGAAAATTTTTTTTTAACCCTCTGCGAAGCAGTTGATGCAACAATAATTTTTTATTGTAAGCTGTCTGTTCTTTTAATTCTATTTCAATTAAATAACCTTCCAATAACTTTAATAAATCAGAAATCAGATTATTGAGCTTTAAGATAGATATTTTTTGCTTAGGAAACAGTCGTTGTATTACCTTGGACTTTTCCAATGCGGTATGCTCAAAATTAGGGTGATATTTGGCAATATAACGAGCTAACTCTGTTATTTTGCCATGCTTATTAAAAAAAGGAGAAGATATATATTCTAAAAACTTACTTAACTCCCGCTTATTCAACGTTTTTAATGTGTTAATTAAAATTGTTTTATGCATAATGTTGTGCTATATTTAGAGGTTGTTTTATTGTTTAAATTTGAGTATATTTCATTTAAATTTTGGCGATCAATAATTTTGGAGTTTGGAAGGTTACAAAGTTACAAGGTTTTAAAGTTTTTTTTTTTATAGCTTTTAAACATAATATTTTTACACCTTATCAATCAAATAAATACAAAGCAAAAATAATTTATTACTATTTTTGTCAAAAAAAAGGCGAAAAATGAACTTAGTAGTTAGTCAACGTTAAAATGACGGGTTGATGTTGAGTGATTTTTGTTCCCTAGCAAGGCGCAAAACGTAGGCATAGCCACCAAAGCTACGGCGAGG
>JAHDHV010000491.1 GCA_020631155.1 Bacteroidota bacterium
GGAACTTGGAGTGGACAAGGTATTTTAGACCCTAATACGGGTTTATTTTCGCCCAATATTGGCGTTGGCGAATATACCGTAATTTATACCATTATATCGGGAGATTGTGAGGTGAGCGATACCGAAATCATTAGCGTTTCCGAAGCACCTGACGCAAGTTTTGAAACACTACAAGAAAGTTATTGCAGTTTAGACGATATTGGTATTGCCTTAAATCCTGTGAATGAGGGCGGAACTTTTACAGGAAATGGTGTTGAAAATAACACATTTGTACCTGCAAATGTTACTAATATTACAAGGGTTGAAGTATTAGTAGAAATAGATTATGAGGTGACAGTAAATGGCTGTACCGCAGAAAGTAGTCAATCAACAATCGTTTATTTTCCACCTAGTTCAGAGTTTGGTGCCATCAATTTTTGCGAAGGTGACGAACCACAAATCTTGAACCCCGCCATTGAAGATGGCGAATGGAGTGGGGAAGGAGTTGACAGCGAAACAGGCCTTTTTGAGCCAACAACGGCAGGTACTTACAGCATTACTTACACCACAGGCGTAGAAAATTGCACACAGTCAACTACCAAAGACATCATAGTATATGCCTTAGCTGATGCAAGTTTTGAAGCCCCTGATTTTTGCTTAAATGATGAAGCAATGACATTAGTAGCAACCGCTTTAGATGGTGAATGGAGTGGCGAAGGGGTGAATAGCGAAACAGGCATTTTTGACCCAAGTACTGTTGGGGTAGGGAGTTATGAAATTACTTATACAGTAACCGATGACAATGGCTGTGTGGCTTCCACCACCGAAACAATTACCGTAATAGATGTTCCTGACGCAACTTTTACTGCACGCGATTTTTGCCAAAATGAGGAAGCAGCAGCTTTTGAAGCAAGCATTTCAGGTGGAGCTTGGAGTGGCGAAGGAGTCAATAGCGAAACAGGTGTTTTTGATCCAGCTACGGTTGATATAGGAACCTACGAAATTAACTACGCAGTTGGGGCTGGAGGCTGTTCGGCTGAAGAAACACAGTTGGTTAGCGTTTTTGCTACCCCTGACGCTAGTTTTACGGCGGTTGATTTTTGTGAAAATGAGGAAGCAGCAGCCCTTGAGCCGACTGTTTCAGGTGGAATATGGAGTGGGGAAGGTGTAGATAGTGAAACAGGTGTTTTTGATCCAAGTATTTTAGAAATAGGTAGTTATGAAATTACTTATTCTTTAACTGACGAAAACGAATGTACTGCTTCCATCACGCAAACGATCAATGTTTTTGCTGCCCCTGACGCTAGTTTTTTGGCAGGTGATTTTTGTGAAAATGGTGAAATAACAGCTTTTCAAGGAACAGTTCCGGGTGGAATATGGAGTAGTGATGAAGAGGGGATAATAGATGGTGAAACAGGCATTTTTGACCCAGGTATCTTGGATGCAGGCAGTTATGAAATTACTTATTCAATAACTGATGAAAATGGCTGTAGTGCCGCTACAACAGAAATAGTTAATATTGTTGCCTTACCAGATGCGAGCTTTACAGTGCTTGATTTTTGTGAAAATGATGAAGCAGCATCCTTTGAAACAGCATTTACAGGTGGAACTTGGAGTGGTGAGGGGATCGATAGTGAAACAGGTATTTTTGATCCAAGTATTGTTGGAGTAGGTAGTTATGAAATTTCTTATTCCATATTTTATGAAAATGTCTGTGTTTCCTTTACAAATGAAACTGTTAATGTTTTTGCTACTCCTGATGCTGGTTTTACGGCGATGGATTTTTGTTCAGGTGGCGAGCCACAAGCTCTTCAAGCAAATACGCAAGGCGGAATATGGAGCGGACAAGGCATTGACCCACAAACAGGTATTTTTGATCCAAATACGGTAGAAGCAGGCAGTTATGAAATTACTTATTCAATAACTGATGAGAATGGATGCAGTGCTGCTACAACGCAAACGGTTAGGGTTTCTACTACAGCTAACGCCACCTTTACAGCTCGCGATTTCTGTTTAGGAGATGCACCACAAGCTCTTCAAGCAAATACGCAAGGCGGAACATGGAGTGGACAGGGCATTGATCCACAAACAGGTATTTTTAACCCAAATACGCTAGGTGTAGGCAGTTATGAAATTACTTATTCCTTAACTGATGAGAATGGATGTGGAGGCTCAAGCACACAAACCATTAACGTTTTTGCACTACCTGATGCAAGTTTTATAACCACTAATTTTTGCAAAAATGATGCAGCACGCGCTTTTCAGCCAAATGTGATAGGTGGCGTTTGGAGTGGACAAGGCATTGACCCACAAACGGGTGTTTTTGATCCAAATGTTACTTCAGCAGGGCTTTACCAAATCACTTATACCATCACTATTGGCAATTGTACCAATAGTTCTACACAAACCATTAGTGTATATGAACTGCCCACCGCGAATTTTACACCAGTTGACTTTTGTGTAAATAGTGAGCCCTTTGCTTTAACCCCTTTTAATCCAGGGGGAATCTGGAGTGGCGAAGGTATTGACCCACAAACAGGCGTTTTTGATCCTGCTACTGTAGGGGCTGGGAGCTATTTCATTTCTTATACTACTTTCGATGCCAATGGATGTAGCAATACTTCTAGTGGTTTTGTTGATGTTTATGCTCAACCAGAGATCAATATTTTGCAAGAAGCCTACTGTTTAGATGGCACAGATACCTTTGAAATTACCTTTAGCGTATCAGGTGGAACAAGCAATAGTTTTGAATTAACAGGTGATATTTCTCAAATTATAGCAGCCAATGAAGCATTTACAGCAGTTTTTGTGAGTGGAACAGAACCCACTATTATTGTTCGTGATGTGCAAACATATTGCGGCGCACGCCTTGAATTAAATGCAATACCCACTTGCATTGCCTGCGAACCAGATGCAGGAACAATGCCTATCGAATTGCAAATTACTTGTGCTGAGGGCAGTACAGATATAACTACTATGAATCCAATAGTTGAAGAAGGTCAAGTTATTGCTTATGCGGTACATTCTTCGTCAACTTTTAGTGAAAACGAAATCCTTGCCATCAATACAACGGGTAGTTTTGCTTTTGATGATTTGGAAAATGCCAGTTATTACGAAGAATATTATGTTTCTGCAATTGTTGGCTTTCCACTAAATGAAGGATTGCCTGTAATTGGTGATATTTGCACTGTTATTTCAAGCACAAACACACCTATTTTATTTCTAGCACCAGTAAGTTTCAATATTGACGAATTTTGCGATGGTGAAACAGCCGATTACATTGTAACAGTTGCCGTAGAAGGCGGTTTACCACAATATGATAACAACTTTACTTATTACGTTTTTGGTGATTTTGCTGGCGAAGTTGCACTAGGAGAGACTTTTACAGTTGTATATAGTTCTGGAACAACAGATAGCTATAATTTTTCAACTACTATCAATTCATTAGGTTGTGAAGGCGGGCAAATTATCAGCGAACCTTTTGAATGTACCAAAACCCCTATTGAGTTATTAGAATTTACGGGCGAAGTACAAACCGAAGGCAACCTGTTAAAGTGGTTTACAGCAAGCGAAGTCAACAACGACTATTTTGTGTTAGAACGCTCTAGCAATGGTTTTGATTTTGAACCAATAGCCACAATAAAAGGAGCAGGAACAAGCTTTGAACCCAACTTTTACTCCTTTTTAGACAAAGAAGCTGTCAACCTAAATTTGACCTACTATCGCTATCGTCAGGTAGATTTTAATGGTACAGAAACGCTTTCTTATACCATTTCTTTAACTCGTGGAGAAATCACCACAGATTTGATAGCAGTATTTCCAAATCCTATAAAAGATAAGGCTGTTATTTCTTTTACTAGTTCAGAAAGAAATAAAAATATTCAACTATCTTTATTTGATATTTCAGGAAGAAAAGTTTGGACAAAAAATGTAGTGGCTAGTTATGGATTCAATAGAGAAGAAATTGACCTAAGTGACTTTAGTTCAGGCGTTTATTTATTGCAATTAAGTGTTCAAGAACATTTTTCCATACAAAAAATTATTAAACAATAAAGCTGGTAGAAAGTTAGAAATTAGTTATTAGAGAGCAGAAATTAGATTTTGTTTTTCTAATAGCTAAATTTCTAACATCTGTTCTCTAATTTCTAAATAGCCAAATAGCCAAAAGTCTAAATAGCCAAAAATCCAAAAGTCTAAAAAGCCAAAAAGCCAAATAGCTAACATCCAAAAATCTAAATACACAATTATGAGACACACATCATCCCTATTTCTAGTAATGCTTATTTTCTTTGTAATAAGCAGTAATTTTAGTCAAAAAGTAGTGGCTTGTGGAG
>JAHDHV010000492.1 GCA_020631155.1 Bacteroidota bacterium
GATTTTTAGACTTTTGGATTTTTAGACTTTTGGATTTTTAGACTTTTGGATTTTTGGACTTTTGGATTTTTAGACTTTTGGATTTTTAGACTTTTGGATTTTTAGACTTTTGGATTTTTAGTTGTTAGAAATTAGCGATCAGAAATTAGTAGGAATGAGTTGATTTTTTACTTTAAATATCTATAAAAAAATGACAAATAATCATTTATAGCACAACAACGATTGAAATCTTTCTTGCTGAACTCACCCAAAAAGAAATTACAAAGTCCAAAAACGAATCACTAATCTACTAATCACGAATCCGCGCATGACCTATTAATGTAAACACAAACTGTTTGCTTGAAAAGTAAGGCATTTGAAACATATCAAAAAAGCTACCCATAAATTCATGAGTAGCTTTTTTATTTTTATATTAATTAAGTGCCAAGCACTAATTAATTGTGCACAATTTTGTTCTAAAGTATTGACTCTCATTGTTTTAATGAAACAATGAGTCCCGTTTAATTATTGTGTAGTACTTATGTGTTTCTGATTGTTAAATTTTTATTTCTATAGTGCTTTGCTGTTTCCTATATCCTTGAAAAACTCAATTTTTTTATGCCAAAACACCTTCTCTAACAGTGCGTCCTTCCTTTGCCATTTCGTATTGATCTTTTAAGGCATACACATGTTTTTCCCAAATATAATTGGTACGTTCTTGATTTGGGGTAGGTTTTTGAATCATTTTTAAAGCATAAGCCATTTGTTGTTCTGTGCTAGACGGCTTGCTGTAAATTTGCAGGGCAAACTTAGAAAAATCATTGACCAATACCTCGAAAATTTGATCAATCAAAACTTCTTCAATATTCCAAATTTTGGCATTTTCCAAAATCAACTGCCCATAAACCACCAAAGTAAACAACTCGCCAACGCTTAATAAAAAGTCAATATCTTTTTGTTGTGCAGGCGTTGGGCCAGCCATCATTAAGGTTTCTTTGAGGGTTGCAATTTGCTTTTTGAAAAGGGTGATATTGGGCAAATCATACAATTCGTAAGCAGCTTTATAATCGTGGAATTGGATTTTAGACAAGCCTTTGGTTGCCCCTTGATTAAACATAAAATCATCATTCGCCGCATCATAACGCTGTGGAATTTCTGGAAATTCGGCTGGATTGAAGAAATAATTTGGCATAAATTTGATGATCAAAGCCATATTGACATGTACTGTCCCCTCCAATTTTGGTAAGGCTCTAATATCGCGAGCAGCCATATTAAAATACATATCTCGCTCAAAACCTTTAGCAGCTATTACATCCCAAAGATCGTTGATAACATGCTCGCCTTCGGTCGTTACTTTCATTTTCACCATCGGATTGAATAGCAAATAACGGCGATCCGTAGCGGAAGCAGAACGCATATAATCCGTTGCTCTGAAAATGAATAAACGCATGGCTACCAAGCGCGTATAAGCTCTGGTAAATAGGGCTTTAATGTGCGGAAAATCGGTGACAAATTTGCCGTATAAATTGCGGTGAGCAGCGTGATTGATGGCTTCATACATCGCATGTGTGCAAATGCCAATTGTTCCCCATCCTAGATTGTATTTGTTGATGTTAACGGTATTGAGGGCTGCATCCCAAGCGGCGCGACCTGTATGCAAAATATCGGCTTCGGTGATTGGGTAGTCTTGCAACTCAAACTGAGAAACATAAGATTGACTATTCACCACATTTTTAATCAGCTTATAATTAGGGTGTTGTGAATTGACGGCAAAGCAAACATGCTCTTTTGTTTCTTCTAAAAGACCAAAAACTGATACAATGCCCGCCTTATTGCCGTTGCCGATATAGTATTTTCCGCCATTAGCCACATATGTCCCATCCTCTTTTTTCGACAAAATCATATCGCTAGAATAAATATCTGCGCCATGTTCTTTTTCCGACAAGCCAAAAGCGAAAATATGCCCATCTTCCAATAATTGTGTTGCCTTCTGCTTGACCGCCTCATTCTCACTCATCCAAATAGGGCCTAAACCAAGAGAAGAAACTTGATAAGTATACCAATAACAGAGACCATAAAAACCGCAAATCTCGGTAAATGCTGCAATCCGCGCCGTATTCCATTGCGAATTTTCTGCCCCATAACCGCTAGGAGTCATGAGTTTGGCAAATATTTTATTTTTTTTAACAAAATCTAAAAAATCGGCATACCAAACAAAATTGCGGTCATCGTCCGTTAATTTTTCTTTGCCTTTTGCCTCAAACCAAGCAATCGTTTGGTGCATAATGTCTTGTGATTCTTGATCTAAGTAAGAGTAGTCGGTATTTATTGGATGTAAGAGTAACATATTGTGCTGTTTTTTATTTGAATTGTTGAATTATTTCTAATCTCTAATAGCTAATTTCTAACCAGCTAAAAAGCATTGACATTCTAACAGAAAAAAAGCGTTTCTAGTTTTCCAATAACAATACAATATCTCAAACCTAAATTTTTTCCTTTAATCCTTGCAAATAAGCCAATATATTACTATCATAGCAGCCATTTTTATTTTAAAAATAAAAAAATATATAGTAGATTTAATTACGAATTAGAAATTACGAATTTCGTAACTAGGCATTTTTTTCCTAACGGTTTTTTTTAATAATTTGCATAAGTCATCATAGCCTTTATAAATAGCTAATAATCAATAAGCTAAACCCATTAGAAAACTTAAAAATAATTGATTATTGCCAGCTTGTGATCTTTAGTTTCTGATTGCTAGCAGCTAAATATCTAAAAGGCTAAATAGCCAAAAAGCAATTTTGAAATTAAAGCATTAGGAGTAATATCAAGTATATCCTTAATATACCATTGTCAAATTATTCAACAGTTTTTAAAAAAATCTCATATCTCACGTCTTATATCTTATGTCTAAAACCTAAAAAAATATGGCAACAACAAAAAATACGATAACTGCTAAGGATTTATACCGATTTGAAATCATACAAGGCAGCGAAATTTCCCCTGATGGACAGCATGTATTATATGGTGTACAATGGGTAGATAAGGCTACAGAAAAAAAATACAGCAACCTTTGGATAGCACCAACTAACGGAGGTAAACCCTATCGTTTTACATCGGGCAAACACAACGATTCACAAGCTACATGGTCACCTGATGGCAAAAAAATCGCCTTTGTATCGAATCGGGCGGATAAAAAGCAAGCGCAAATTTACCTAATTGACTTTGAAAAAGGGGGCGAGGCGCAGGTAGTGAGTGATGTAAAAGGCAGCATTGGCAGTTTAAGTTGGTCACCTGATGGCAAAAAAATACTCTTTGATTTTCGTGCAAAAGATAAAGAAATCATCAGAAGAGAAGCCGATAAAAAAGCGAAAGAATTAGGTATTGTTTGTCGGCATTATACTAATGTTTTTTTTAAATATGATGGCGAAGGGTTTTTACCTAAAAATCACTGGGGTTTTGCCATATTAAGCATAAAATCAGGTAAAATCAATTATCTAAAAGGCGATAAAACACGCAATTACACTTCTGCAACTTGGTCGCCTAATGGTAAATTTATTGCATATGTCGCCAATCCATCTAAAGTTCCTGACTTAAACTTAGGAGAGGATGAAATTTATATTATGCCAAGCAAAGGCGGAAAGGCACGCCGATTAAAAACAGGAAAAGGTTCTAAATTTCATTTAGCTTTTTCGCCCAATGGCAAATACATCGCTTACTTCGGTGATAGAATGAAGGGCAATTGGTGGCAAAATACTGCGATATGGGTGGTGCAAACAGATGGCAAAAAGCAGGCAGAAAACTTGACCGCAGAATACGATATTGCCGTAGATACCTGCACTCTTGCCGATATTGTTGGCTCGCCTGAGATGAGTCCTCCGCTTTGGTCAGCCGATGGCAAACGCCTTTATTTTCAAGTAACTAGACATGGCAACAATACCATTTATTTTATAGATAGAAAAACAAAGGAACTACAAGTTTTATTTGGTCAAAAGGGAGCCGCAGGCTCTTTGAGTATGGATAAAGGTAAAAATCATTTGGCTTTTGTATATGGTAAAATGGATGATCCTGCTCAAATTATGGTGAAAAATGCAGATGGCGAGACTTGGCAGCTAACCCACTGCAATAAGTGGTTGCAAAAAAAGAAGTTGGGCAATATGGAGGAAGTTTGGTTTAAGGGCGCAGCAGGCAACGACCTTCAAGGCTGGATTTTAACCCCACCCAATTTTGATCCTAAGAAAAAATACCCTTCCATTTTAGAAATTCATGGCGGCCCCTTAACACAATACGGCGAGGCGTTTATGCATGAATTTTATTATTTGGCAGCCAAAG
>JAHDHV010000493.1 GCA_020631155.1 Bacteroidota bacterium
AAACAAACCTCTGAGCAATGTTGCAGAAATTATACATCAAAAATTACGTACTCATAGACCGATTGGAAGTGGACTTTTCTGACCAACTCACCATTATTACGGGGGAAACAGGTGCGGGAAAATCCATTATTTTAGGTGCTTTGTCCTTAATTTTAGGACAGCGCGCCAATACACATGTCCTATTTGACAAAAAAACAAAGTCAATTGTTGAAGGGACGTTTCAAATTGCAGACTACCAATTACAGGCTTTTTTTGAAGAAAAAGAGCTTGATTACGAACCGAGTTCAACAACGATTCGCCGAGAAATCACCCCTTCAGGCAAATCGCGCGCTTTTATTAATGACACTCCTGTTAACCTAACAACCCTCCGAGAATTGAGCGAGCAGTTGGTAAATTTGCACGCACAGCACCAAACATTACACCTCCAAGATGCTAGTTATCAACTATTTGTCATTGATACACTTGCCAATCATTTTGATTTGCTCAATGATTACAAAGAAGCTTATACTGCCTACCAAAAAAACATTCGACAGCTTAAAAAACTGAAAAAACAATATGCTCAACTGAAAAAAGACTCTGATTACATTACTTTTTTGGTGAGTGAATTTGAGGAAGTCAGTTTGCAAGACCCTAATGAGCAGGAGCAATTAGAGGCTGAACTCACACAATTGGAAAATGCAGAAGCCATTAAAAGAAATTTGCTGGAAAGCTCTTATATAATTGAAGAAAATGATTATTCTATTTTACAGCAATTGAGTAGCATTAAAAGTTTGTTGGCAGATATTAGCCGTTTTAGTCCCAATATAGAGGAATTGCTCAACCGCCTTGATAGTGTAACCATAGAATTGCAAGATTTGGGCAGCGAATTGGGCGGTTTGGAAAGTGAACTGCTGATGGATCCCGAAAAGGCACAGCAAATTCAGGAACGCCTCAACCTAATTTATCGCTTACAAACCAAACATCAGGTCAATAGCATTGCCGAGTTGATAGATATTGAGGCGAATCTGCAAGCTGATAATCAAGCTATTTTTGATACAGAAAAGAAAATTAAGGTATTGGAAGAAACTTTGGCTGTACAACTTCAAAAATTAACCGCCAAAGCGCAACAATTATCCGAACAACGCAAAGCACAAATCCCTGATTTTGAACGCCGTACCGATAATTTATTAACCCAAGTTGGAATGCCCAATGCCACTATCAAAGCGGCTCATAGCACTTTGCCTAACAATGAATTTAGCAATACAGGAATTGATAATATAGAACTCTTATTTGCCGCCAACAAAGGCAGTGAACATACCGAATTGCGGAAAGCCGCATCAGGTGGTGAATTATCGCGTTTGATGCTGTGTATCAAGTCCTTAATTGCAGATAATACCGCTTTACCGACCCTAATTTTTGACGAAATTGATACGGGAATTTCAGGGGAAGTTGCGCTGAAAGTTGGCAATGTGATGCAAAAATTGGCAAAAGCACATCAGGTATTATGCATCACCCACCTACCGCAAATAGCCAGCAAAGGCTCTGCCCATTATTTTGTGTACAAAGAAATTAAAGAAGACCGCACCTTTACACGCGTAAGAGCTCTAAACCAAAAGGATCGTATTCGAGAAATAGCTAAAATGCTGAGTGGCGATAAACCTAGTCAAATGGCATTGGCTAATGCAAAGGAGTTGTTGGAGGTTTGATACACCATCTCTATTTCTCCCCCTATAAATCAAAGCAATATGAAACTCCCTTTTTTATTCCTAATCAGCCTTATATTACTAACCTCTTGTACAGACAATAGAAAAGAATGTCGGTTAGCTGGAACTTACGAATTTATCCTACCAGCTACCCTCTCCCCTGCACAAGAAATCTATAATATTGGAGATACCATTACTTTTACCTCCTCTTTTTCGGATATGGTATATGACGAACATACCGATCAGATATATCATTTGGAAAATTTTAAATTTGATCCCCACTTAATAATTAGAGAAATTTCGGATACAGTAACCAATGAGGCAGCTTTGGAAGATTTTGAGGTTTTAGTAAATGAACAAACTAATTTTCATCCATTTTATTATGATTCTGGCTCTATTTCTTTTGTGGGAGAATACGCCTACGAAAACAATCAATATACCCTCACTTATCAATTTATTCCCCAAACTACAGGTTTTTTTCTATTTAATCATGGCTCAACCCTATTAAATGATAGACAACATTTTGAAGGTAGATGTTCCAATAATGTAAATAATGCAACAGTTACTTTAAATGATGGGGGAGAAAATAACATCCATTTACTTCATGAATCGCCTAATACTCACTATAACGAGTGGATATTGGAAAAACCAGATAAAAGATTTCATAAATTTGGCGGCTTTGCATTTAGGGTCAAGCCGTAGGTTTCTAAAAAATTAGAAAAAATCCAATTTTCAATCAGCAAATATTATCCGATTGAAAATTGAATTTACTTTTCATCTCAAATCTCCTGTCTCAAATCCCCATCTCATCTTTTCAACATCTTAAAGGCAATGTTTCGCCCATGTTTTTGTACAATTGCCAGATTGATCCAAACCATAGCCAATTGTTCTAATAGTGGAATATGAGCATCACCACCAAAGTCATAACATTCGGCAAAACCTGCATCTAAAGCTAATGCTCGCGCCACTTGTTTACCACGTTCACTATCTCCTGCCATAAACATATCAATTGCCTGACCATTGTATACAGGGTCTAACATATTTTCGTAACCCGTTGAGTTAAAGCATTTTACCACATCCTTGCAGCCTGTCAATGCCTTCAATGCTTCTGTAGCATGTTGATAGGGTTTAGGTTTGGCTATCACTGCATTGGTCGCATCAATAATCACTTTTTTGCTAACATCCCCTATTTTTTTTGCCACATCGTCCGCTTGATGTGCAGGGGTAGCCAATACGATGACATCCGAAATTTGGGCAGCATTGTGTACCGTCACCACTTTTACCTTAGACAAATACCCTAATTTCTTAGCGCGTTGATTCGATTTTTGCACATCTCGCACGCCTAAAAAAACTTGATGCCCTGCCTGCGCCCATCTTCGCGCCAAAGCTGCACCAACATGGCCAATGCCAATAATTCCAATTCTCATATTATTTTTGCAATTTAATTAAGTAGTACTTTTAGTAATCCTACAATAATCAATTGAACCAGTCCCCTTTATTATTTTGCTTTGTACTTCGTTGAAAAGCCTCGCCGTAGCTCCGCTATGCCTACATTTTTCGCCTTGTACAACTCAAAATCATTGTGGCTTTATGGTTTAATTGATTATTTCCGCATTACCTATCAAGACGAATGTACCGTTTTACAACTAAATTTCAAACTACCTTCCATAAAAATCTCCACACATCCAATTTTCACCATCTTTATAACGTTAGGAATTGTATTGTTTTCAAAAATAAGCTGCCAAATAGTGGTTACCAATTACTTTGACATAGGATATTATTTACGAATTATGAATTATTCGTTTCAAATCACAAAATCATTAAATATATTTTTTTTAAAAAGCAAAAATCTAATCCCTAAATTCTAATTTCTAACTTCCAAAAGTCTAAATATCTAAATATCTAAATATCTAAAAAGCCAAAAATCTAAAAGTCTAAAAAGCTGAAAGTCTATGAAAGAAATGCGTTTTTTGAACCATATTGTATGTAGTTTGCTAGTAGTTGTATTCATTCAAAATACACAAGCACAAACCAATGAAACCCAACTAAAAAAATGGACTTGGGGTGTAAAAAGTGGAATCAACACTGCTCATCTTCACAATCTACTCTTAGAGATGGACAGTGTTGGTTTAACAGCCCAAAAACGTATAGACTTCATCGGCAATTTATTTTTGACCCGACAATTCAACCCTTATTTTAGTATGCAAGCAGAACTTTCTTTTACCAGTAAAGGTATGAATTTTACCGACCCTCCAGTTTCACTATACACTGATGAACCCTTTATTTTCTTCCGTCTCAACTATTTAGAACTCCCTATAATGGCTAAATTCTCACTCCCCTTAAAATCAGTTAACTATTATCTATCAGTAGGAGTAGCACCCGCCTATGCCCTTAAAGCCAAGCAAATTTTACCCATTATAGAAGCAAATATGCCTTTTCCTCGTTATGAACATCGCCCTTGGCCCGAAGCTCGCCGCTTTGATGCTAACGCGCTCATTGCACTAGGGGTAAGCTTTTCCACTCCTAAACAACATGCTTTTTTATTTGAAGTCCGTTATACACAAGGCTTGGTAAATGTACTTCCAGAGAACAACCAAATACTAAATGGTGTTGTTAGTTATAT
>JAHDHV010000494.1 GCA_020631155.1 Bacteroidota bacterium
AATCACTGATCTACGAATCCACAAATCACTTGAATGTTAATAAATTCTTAAATTTAGCACATATCAACAAAAAAACGCCATTGATTTTGTAATTTTGCCATTACACTAAAACTAGACTATTTTCAATGAAAAAAACATTACTATTTTTAACCCTACTACTAGCGTCTTACTCCCTTGTTTTGGCGCAAGACCCCATTCCTATTTCTGAGGCAAGAATGGCTGCCGAAGATGAAACTGTAACAGTAGAAGGCATCGCTTTAAACGGGGGCGAATTTTTTCGTATTCGTTACATTCAGGACGAAACAGGTGCCATTGCCTTGTATGACGGCGGCAACAGCTTGGAAGGTATAAAAACAGGCGATAGAGTGCGTGCGACAGGCTCTATTGTGAACTTCCGCAACTTATTAGAAGTGAGCAATATTGGAGAAAACTTTACCATTATTAGCTCTGGAAATGACCTTCCTGAACCTAAGGTTTTAGCCGCTTCTGAAGGCTTTGCCGAAGCCTATGAAGCCAATTTGCTCCAATTTGAAAACATGCAATTTGTAGATTCAGGAGAATTTGGTACAAACAGTGCCAATTACACCATCACAGACGAAGCAGGCAACGAATACCAAGTGCGCGTCAATCAAGATACCGACATCGTAGGAACGGCAATTCCTACGGGCAAAGTGACCATTACAGGTATTTTGGGACAATTTGACGACACCTACCAATTGCTACCACGTAGCATAGCGGACATTGAGGGAGATGGCGGAACGGTTGACCCTCCACCTACAGGAAATATCACCCCGATTGCTGATGCTCGCTTATTGTTGGAGGATACAGAGGTGACCGTTAAAGGGATTGCTTTACATGGCAGTGAGTTTTTCCGTATTCGCTACATCCAAGACGAAACGGGCGCAGTGCCTTTGTATGATCAAAACAATAGCATGGAGAGTGTGCAGGAAGGCGACAGTATTGTAGCAACAGGTCTGGTGACCGACTTTAGAGGTTTATTAGAGATTTCCAATATTGGTGAAAATTTTACCATTATTAATAGCGGTAATCCGAGCCCTGAGCCAACGATTTTAGACCCTACCGTTGGTTTTTCGGAAGATTATGAAGCTAATTTGGTGCGTTTTGAAAATATGCGTTTTCTGGAAATCGGCAATTTTGGCGATGCCAGTGCCAATTATACCATTACCGATGGCGAAAATGAGTATCAAGTGCGCGTAAACCAAGATACCGACATTTCCAATACCCCGATTCCATCAGGTGCAATGAATATTACGGGCTTAATGGGGCAATTTGACGATACCTATCAACTTTTGCCGCGCGGTTTAAAAGACCTCGAATTTTTGGGGAATCCGCCCGTTTTTGGTAATGCACCACAGCAAACCAATTTAGCCACTACTTCCTTTACCGTAGAATATGAAACCCTAAATCCGGGTACCACCATCTTAAATTATGGCACCACAACAGATTTAGAATTAGGTACTTTGGAAAATGGTGATTTTACAACCACCCACAGCACCGATTTAACAGATTTGACACCGGGCAGTATTTATTACATCCAAGCCATTTCTATTAGCGAAACAGGCGATAGCTCTATTTCTGCCATCCAACCAATGGCAACAGTTTCGCTTTCTTCGGGAGAAATTGAGGTGTATTTTAATCAGCCTGTAAACACCGATGTAGCAACTGAGGAGGACGCTATTTTTCTAGATTTGGGCTTTGACGATACCATTAAAGCCTACATCAGCCGCGCAAAGCACAGCATTGATATGTGTATTTACAATATTGATGAAGAAAACGGCATTATTACCCGTTTGCAAGAGGCGCATGATAGAGGGGTGCGAACTCGTTTTGTGGTGGATCAGGAAGTGCGAGCAGACTTTTTTGATGAATTACCGGGCAACGAAAAAATCAAAAGCCCATCAGGTAGTCAATACGGTTTGATGCACAATAAATTCATCATCATTGATGCAGATTCTGATGAGCCGAATGATCCTTTTGTATTGTCAGGTTCTACTAATTTTACCAATGGTCAGTTAAAAAGCGACCCGAATAACATCATCATTTTCCAAGATCAAAGCCTAGCAAGAGGTTTTAAACTGGAATTTGAGGAAATGTTAAACGGTGATTTTGGCGTAGACAAAAAGAACAATACCCCTAAAGAATATTTGGTGGGTGGAAATCCTGTTCAAGCCTATTTTAGCCCTTCCGATTTTACCAATACAGTTATTAAAAATGCGATCCGCTCTGCCGAAACGGATTTATATTTTGCTGTTTTTGCGTGGAGTGCCAGACGTGTTGACTTCGCTTTTGAAATTGAAAGTCGAATCCAGGATAATGTATTTGTAGCGGGTATTATGGACCCAAGCAGTGACATTGAACCTTACGATATTTTGATAGATGATGCCAAGTGCAGCATTGTTCGCGATAATGTGCCGGGCATTTTCCACCATAAATATATGATTGTTGACCCCAATAATACGGGTTCCGATCCATTGGTGTTGACAGGCTCTCACAATTGGTCAAATAACGCACAATTTAGGAGTGATGAAAACATTGTAGTGGTACACAATGCAAGGGTAGCGAATCTTTATTTCCAAGAGTTTGTACAGCGATATTTAGACAATGGCTTTTCGGTATTGATGGATTCGACCTGCGTTGTAGGTGTAGAAGATGCCAACGCAACACAAGCCGATTTGCGTGTTTTCCCAAATCCAGTAACTTCACTTTTACAAGTGCGCTATACTGCCCCTAAAATTGATGCCCTCAACATCAGCATCAGCAATATCACAGGACAAATCCTTGAACGACAGCAAATTAACGCTTATCAAGCCAATCAAAAAATTAATTTACCCATCAATCATCTACCTAAAGGAATTTACTTTTTACGGGTAAATGATACCGTACAAAAATTTATGATTGCAGAATGATTCGTAGATTCGTGGATTTGTGATTTATTGATTCTTGGATTTGTAAAGTCTAAAAATCCAAAAAGCTAAAAGTCTAAAAATCCAAAAAGCTAAAAGTCTAAAAATCCAAAAAGCTAAAAGTCTAAAAATCCAAAAATCCAAAAGTCCCAAAATCCCTAATTAAGTAAGTGGACAAAATTAAACAACATTTAGACTTACCATAAATTATTAATAATGAATTAATTATCTCAAGTCTTATGTCTCATATCTTATGTCTAGGTACTTATATAGAAAAAAATAAAAAACATAATTCTAATGAAAAAAAATTTACTATTACTATTGCTAGTCACCTTTTTCGCTGTTGGCAAGGCCAATGCACAATGCGGTGACCTATTCATTTCCGAATACATTGAAGGCTGGAACAACAACAAAGCCCTAGAAATTTACAATCCAACCGATGCAGCAATTGACTTATCCGACTACCGCCTCATTCGCTGGTCAAACGGCAATGCTAGTTACTTAGACCAAGCTGCGGTTACTCTTTCTGGCACAGTAGAAGCCAAAGACGTAGTTGTATTTGTCATTGACAAACAAGATTGCAGTTTAGGTGGTCAAGATACCTGCGCTTGGGAAGGTTTGCAAAATGCAGCAGATGGTTTTCTTTGTGCAGATTATAACGATTGCTATGTCATGTACCACAATGGTAACGATGCCATTTCTTTAAACAAAGTAGACGGAGAACCCGGTACTTTTGTAGATATTTTTGGCGTTATCGGACAAGACCCAGGCGTTTCTTGGACAGACGAAGCTCCTTATACTTCTGATGACAGCGAAGGTACTTACTACTCTCGCAATCGTACTTTGGTCAGAAAATCGTCCGTACAATCTGGAACAACCACTAATCCTGCTTTGGGTACTTGGAATCCTGCTAGTGAATGGGATACTTTAGCAGTAAACACCTTCAATCACTTAGGCTATCATGAGTGTGAGTGTAGCGGCAATGTAGGCGTAAAAGAAAACAATGTAAACAACATAGTTCGTCTTTACCCGAACCCTGTTACCAACAGTCAATTCCAAATCAACAGTAAAGATTTGATGACACAAGTAGAGGTGTTTAACCTCAACGGACAAGTCATTCAAGCCAAACAACTAGTTGATACACAAACCGAAGTGCAATTAGATCAAGCTCCTGTCGGCACTTATTTTGTTAAAATTACTTATCAAAACGGGAATACTACCTTCCAAAAAATAATGGTTCGGTAGATTTCATTAGATATAAGATAGGAGACATGAGATTTGAGACCATGAAAAGTATTTTTTGTGCATAAAAAATAGAAGGCACTAGGAAACAATAGCTTATCAAAGCCAATATTTTTCTTAGTGCTTTTTATTTTT
>JAHDHV010000495.1 GCA_020631155.1 Bacteroidota bacterium
TTTATGAAAAGCTTTACTTACCTACATGGACTAGCTTTTGTCCTATTACTTACCTATTTATGCACCATTAAAAGTAATGCTCGCCAACAGGCACACCCCAAAGAACAAATGGAGTATTGTGGGACCATGTTGGCAGATAAAAACTTGCGTGAAACTCATCCACATTTGGGTAAGCTCTCCGAGTTCAACAAAAATTTGATGGATAAAATAGAAGAACGCAAGCAATTAGGAAAAAGCGCGCCTACACTCTACACCATTCCCATCGTTTTTCACATCATCCACGACAATGAGGCATTGGGTACAGGAGACAATATTCCTTACACACAAGTACAGTCGCAAATTGATGTGCTGAACGATGATTTTCGCCGAGCAATGGGAACGCCCGGGTACAATACACACCCTGATGGCGCGGATGTGGAAATTGAATTTTGTTTGGCTACTACCGATCCTAATGGGAATGCGATGGCGGAACCCGGTGTCAATAGGATTGATAGAAATACAGTGGGTTTTTCTGCCCCACCTTATGAAATGGTTTCCCTATTTGGCGACTCTTATGTAGATGCTACGATTAAGCCAAATACTATTTGGTCGCCAACAGAGTATTATAATGTATGGGTTTTGGCAGGGACATCACTAATAGGTATTGTTGCAGGTTATGCTCAATTTCCCGAAAATCCGGGTATTGCAGGTTTGCCTATTCCCGGGCTTAATACACCAGCTGATAGGGATGGGGTAGTAGTAGATAATAACTTTTTTGGGTCTAATGATGCCCTTTATGGTGCGCCCACAGGAGGATTTGCTACACTCAATGCAGGAACCTCTCAGATTGCTGGACGAGAATTTGGCCGTACTTTGAGCCATGAAACAGGTCACTGGCTAGGTTTATTCCATATTTGGGGCAACTGTATTCCTATTTTTACTACAGTTTGTTGTGGCACAGGGCAAACAGCTAATGGCGAAGATTTAGATGATTATTGTAATGATACTCCTGATTCAGCAGGGCAGAGCGCAGGCTGTCCAACAGGCGCAGATACCTGTCCAGGTGGCAGTGGTGATATGATTGAAAACTATATGGACTATAGCGATGGAAACTGCCAAAATATTTTTACCCAAGAGCAAAAAACACGTATGCAAACCGTAATGGTTAATTCACCACGCCGTTTAGAATTAGCTAGTTCAGCAGCTTGTGGAGCGTGTATACCTCAACTTTTCTATGCGGATACAGATAATGATGGTTTTGGTGATCCTAATAGCACCATTTCTCAATGTGCACCTGCACCTGCTGGTTATGTCTCAGATAATACAGATTGTGATGATACAGATGCCAATAATTTCCCAACCAATACAGAGGTTTGCGATGGCGCAGACAATAATTGTGATGGTCAAATTGACGAAGGCGTATTAAATACTTATTATGCCGATACAGATAATGATACCTTTGGTGACCCTAATAATAGTACACAAGCTTGTACACAGCCTACTGGTTATGTAACGGATAATACAGACTGTGACGATACGGATGCCAATAATTTCCCGACCAATACAGAGGTTTGCGATGGCGCAGACAACAATTGTGATGGTCAAATTGACGAAGGCGTATTAAATACTTATTATGCCGATACAGATAATGATACCTTTGGTGACCCTAATAATAGTACACAAGCTTGTACACAGCCTACTGGTTATGTAACGGATAATACAGACTGTGACGATACGGATGCCAATAATTTCCCGACCAATACAGAGGTTTGCGATGGCACAGACAATAATTGTGATGGACAAATTGATGAAGGTGCAGGTAATACTTATTATGCCGATACAGATAATGATACCTTTGGTGACCCCAATAATAGTACCCAAGCTTGTACACAGCCTGCTGGTTATGTAACGGATAATACGGATTGCGATGATACAGATGCCAATAATTTCCCAGGCAATACAGAGGTTTGCGATGGTGCAGACAATAATTGTGATGGGCAAATTGATGAAGGCGTATTAAATACTTATTATGCCGATACAGATAATGATACCTTTGGTGACCCTAATAATAGTACTCAAGCTTGTACGCAGCCTACTGGTTATGTAACGGATAATACGGATTGCGATGATACAGATGCCAATAATTTTCCAGGCAATACAGAGGTTTGCGATGGCGCAGATAATAATTGTGATGGGCAAATAGATGAAGGCGGCGTTTGCGCGCCAACCTTATTATTAAGGGTATTTTTAGAAGGCACTTATGCAGGTGCAGCTTCCATGAATACCAATATTAATGGTTTATTGCCTTTAACCACTCCTTATACGGCTGCCCCTTGGAATGTCGCTACTGAAACAGCACCAGCCATTCCAGCCAATGCAGTGGATTGGGTATTGGTACATGCTTTAGATGCAAGTTATAATGTATTGGAAACGCGCTCTGTTTTTGTACGAAATGATGGGATGTTATTAGAGCTAGATGGCACAATGGGCGTTGTATTTAATACATTAACCAATGGCGGAAGTTATACCTTTGTAGTGCGACATCGCAACCACTTAGATATAGCAACGGCAGCGGCGGTTACCATTCCAAATACGACAACCTACGATTTAAGTGATGTTGCCAATGTAATGGACGGTGCCGATCAGGTAGCTGATTTAGGTGGAGGCATTTACGGCTTACACGCAGGTGATGTAGACGGCAATGGCATCATATCTGTGAATGACTACAACGATTATTTTGTTGAAAGCGGAGGGGCTAATACGGTCGGCTTTTACGGCAATTATAGCGATTGCAACCTAGACGGCAACCTCACAACCAACGATTTTAATGCTTACAATCCTAATTCTAGTAAAATAGGAGTTAGAATTGTTAGGTATTAATTTTTGAGACGGGAGACTTGAGATGTGAGACAGGAGATTTGAAATATATTTTTTTGTGAAAAAAATAAAACTAGAACACTCTGAAAGTGATCATTATTGCTTTTGGGGTGTTTTTTTATCATTATCTTTTAAAGCCTAAAGGTTTTTTTTATCTTCTCAATCTTTAGCTTTTTAGTTGGATCTAGTTTGTAAGCTTGGTCTAAATCTTTTTCTGCCTGTTTCCTATTATTGTTAAATGCATTTATAACTGCTCTATTCATGTATGGTTCAGTACGTTTGGGATTAAGTTCAATGCATTTATTAAATGCATCTGTAGCTTCTTTATATCTGTTTTGTTGCATGTAGCATATTCCCCTATTATGATGGCTTTCAAAATGCTTTGGATTTGAAATTAGATTTTGGGTGAAACTTGCTATGGCTTTATCATACTCTTTTATTTTAAAGTATGTATTGCCAAGAGTATAATAAGTTTTTGAAAAATGGGGATTGATTTCAAGTGTTTTTTTTAAGTCAAAAATAGCTTTATTATATTTTTCCATTTCTTTAAAAGCAAGACTTCGATTATAGTAGGCTTCAATAAAATTTTTATTAAATTCGATTGCTTTATCAAAATATAAAACAGCATCTTGATAGTTTTTAGCATCTGAAAGTTCAGAGCCTCTGTTATTATGTAGTATAGCTAAAACTTTTTTGATTGGAGACTTACATTTTTTTGTGCAAACTTTTTTGTAAAGATTCGTAAGAATATTGATAGCTTGATCATATTCTTTTAGATTATATTGTTTTATAAATTCATTGAAATGCTTATTAGTGGTGTTGTTAGATAGAAGATTCTTAGTTTTTGATGTTGAGATAGGTGATTCAATTTGCTTTAGTTCTTGATTTTTTAGAATCTTTTTGAGTATTTCTAACTCTTCAGCATTTAAAGCAACTTGTTCAGTATTTAAATCAATAAGTGAATCAAGACGTGTATTAGTAGCTTGAGACTCTACTTTTAATTTCTTTGGAAAAAACTGAATTATTGTTAAAAGCAAGACTAAAAAAAGTATTAAATAAAATAAAGTGCTTTTCTTTTTTTCACGATTTTCTTTTATCCAAGGTTTAATTACAAAATTATAAATATAATGTACTATAACTCCAACTAATATTGTGATAAGAATTGTTAATGCTTGAAACATATTGCAAACTATAATTTGTTTGATGACAGAACTATTATCTTGTATAAAGGAATGGAAAGAGAAAAAGTTCCATATGAGCTAATTTTTTTAGATTTTTTTTTAATAATACTCAAGAGTTTACTTTTCTCCCAAACAAACTCCAAATAACCCTTTATCACATTGTCCCTCCATCAAAATTTATAATCAATTTACACAAATCTAAATTTCCAAAAGTCCAAAAGTCCAAAAGTCCAAAAGTCCAAAAGTCCAAAAGTCCAAAA
>JAHDHV010000496.1 GCA_020631155.1 Bacteroidota bacterium
ATAAGACGTAAGATATAAGATATAAGACGTAAGATATAAGACGTAAGATATAAGACGTAAGATATAAGACGTAAGATATAAGACGTAAGATATAAGATATAAGACGTAAGATATAAGACGTAAGATATAAGATTTTTAAGTGTTTATAGCGATCTGACAGCTAAAGCTGTCGTTACAGAACTCATTTCAAAAGGAACCATTTATACACAAATTTCTGTTATCTAATTTCTAATAGCCAAAAATCTAAATAGCTAAACAGCCAAAAAGCCAAACATCCAAATGAACAAACCCAAGCGATATTTAGTCACCTCAGCCTTGCCCTATTCCAATGGGCCTTTACACATCGGGCATCTAGCAGGCGTTTACGTGCCAGCCGATATATACGTGCGCTACCTGCGAATGATTGGCGAGGATGTGCGCTTTATCTGTGGCTCTGACGAACACGGTGCCGCCATCACCCTGCGCGCCAAAAAAGAGGGCATCACCCCACGCGAAATCATAGATAAATACCATGAAATGAACAAAAGGAATTTCGAGCGTTTTGGCATGTCCTTCGATATTTATCACCGCACTTCCGACCCCCTACATCACCAAACTTCCGCCGATTTTTTCACCGTTTTAAACAATAAAGGTGTTTTTACGGAAAAAGAATCTGAGCAGTATTACGATGAGGAATACCAACAATTTTTAGCCGACCGCTACATTACAGGCACCTGCCCCAAATGCAGTTCCGAAGGGGCATATGGCGACCAATGCGAAAACTGCGGTTCCAGCCTCGATCCCACCGATTTAATCAACCCAATGTCTACATTAAGTGGCAGCACACCCGTATTGAAAAAAACAAAACACTGGTACTTACCAATGGGCGATTATCAGGAATGGGTTGGCAATTGGATAGAGGCGCAACAGAGCAAAGAAGTTTGGAAAAAACACGTTGTCGGGCAGTGCCGTTCATGGCTCACACAGGGACTAAACGACCGTTCTATGACTCGCGATTTGGATTGGGGGGTAGCCGTTCCTTTACCTGATGCCGAAGGAAAAGTTTTATATGTATGGTTGGATGCACCAATTGGTTACATCTCCGCTACCAAGGCATTGCTGCCTGACACTTGGGAACAATATTGGAAGGATGAGGACTGTAAACTCCTGCATTTTTTGGGGAAAGACAACATCGTTTTTCACTGCATCATTTTCCCGATGATCTTACATGCTCATGGCGATTTTGTACTGCCAACAAATGTGCCTGCCTGCCAATTTTTAAATCTAAAAGGCTACAAAATGTCCACCTCGCGCAATCTTGCGGTGTGGCTGCATGAGTACCTAGACGATTTCCCCGAACAGGAGGATGTATTGCGCTATGTATTGACTGTCAATATGCCTGAAGGTCGGGATACCGATTTTTCTTGGGAGGATTTTAAAGACCGCAACAATAAGGAGTTAGTCGGCATTTTGGGCAATTTTGTGAACCGCGTATTGGTCTTAATACACAAATATTTTGACGGTATCGTGCCTGCCGAAACCGCCGATATTGACACGACTTTAATTGATGATGCCTTGACAAATTTGCCAAAGGAATTGGACAAATGGGTGCAGCGATACGAATTTAGAAAAGCCGTAGATGTGGTGATGGATGTGGCAGGCGTAGGCAATAAATTTTTAGCCGATACCGAGCCGTGGAAACTCATCAAAACGGATAAGGCACAAACCGCAGCTATTTTAACCGCAGGTTTGAAAATCATCGCCTATTTATCGGTGTATTTAGAGCCTTTTTTGCCCTTTACCACCCCAAAATTAAAAGCCTTTTTAAATTTGACAGAAGAAGATATCACTGCCATAAAATCAGGGACTTTTGAAGTGGCAGCAGGGCGAAAAATCAATAAAGCATCGCTGCTATTTAAAAAATTGGACGACAAAGCGATTGCGCCGCAAATTGCTAAATTAGAAGCCGCTCAAAAAGCCTATGACGACAGCCAAAAAGCGGAAGCAGCAGCAGCGGCAGGAAAAACTTACGAACCCCTAAAACCAGAAATTAGCTACGAAGATTTTGCCAAATTAGACATTCGCACAGCCACCATTTTGGCAGCCGAAAAGATGAAAAAAACGGATAAATTGCTTAAAATTACCTTAGATTTAGGCTTCGAGCAGCGCACCGTTGTATCAGGCATCGCACAGCACCATCAAGCCGAAAACATCATCGGTCAAAAAGTGCTGATACTAGCCAACCTCGCCCCCCGAAAACTGCGCGGCGTAGAAAGTCAAGGCATGATTCTAATGGCAGGAGACGGCAAAAACAATCTATTTTTTGTATCCGCCCATGATGCCGAAAATGGGGAAGGGGTGTCGTGAACAGTTGTAAAGTTGCAAGTTTAGAAAGTTGTAAGGTTTTTAATGAATGACTCATTTTTAATTGATTTCTGTAACGAAGGCTTTAGCTGTTATATTTCCAAAACCCATAACCAAGAAAGTCTCCTGTCTCACGTCTAATAATCTTATATCTAATAATGGGCTGCCCCCTCTGTTTCGCAAAAAACGCTGTAAGGTGACTAGGCAAATTTCAAAGAGACGAACAAGCGTTTTTGCTCAATCATCGGGGTCGGGCTGCCCGTTGCAATTCGCCTTTGCCAAAACGCTGTTCGCTCTAAACCTCGCTGATAGCTCTCTACGTTCCGCCCTCGCTCGGTGTAGCGACAAGACATGTCTTGTCGCTACTAGCGTTTGGCTTTGGCTCATTTCCACTACTATCCCTCAGCCACGCCAACATCTAAGGGCAATAGTATACTTCAAATTGATAGATTTCTCATAGTCCTCCCAAAGAAACCGTAAAGAAAATTCATGAATTTTCTCAACCCCAAACCCTAAACTGTAAACCCAAAACTAAAAAATAACCGTCTTATTCCCATAAATAAACACCCGATCCTGAAAAACCAATTTCAAGGCGCGTGCCAACACAATTTTTTCCACGTCTTTGCCAGCCCTCGACATATCCGCCGCCGAATAGCGGTGATTCACTTGTATCACATTCTGCGCGATAATCGGGCCTTCATCCAAATCAGAGGTCACGAAATGCGCCGTTGCCCCGATGATTTTTACACCGCGAGTAAACGCCTGTTTATAGGGCTTCGCACCGATGAAAGCAGGCAAAAACGAATGGTGAATATTAATAATTCGTCTTGGAAAAAGGTTGACAAATTCAGGATTAAGGATTCGCATATATTTCGCCAAAACGAGGTATTCGGGATTGTAAATTTGCAGAGCCTTTAAAGTCGCTTGTTCGTGTTCGCTGCGCGTCTTATTTTCATGGCTGATGTAGTGGAAAGGAATCCCAAATTTAGCGACCAAAGGTTGTAGGGCATTGTGATTGCTGATAACCGCTAAAATATTGGCGTTCAGTTCATCATAGGCATAGCGCAACAGCAAATCGCCAAGACAGTGATGTTCTTTGGTCGCAAACACTACAATGTCCTTTTTTGCCTTCGGGTTCAAGCGAATATTGACCGTTTCGGGCAGTGCTTCTTTTAATTCGGTTAAAATGTTTTCCGCCTCAAATTTGCCCGAAAATTCAGTTCGCATAAAAAAATGCTTGGCAGATTTATCTACAAATTCATCATTTTTTACAATATTTAAATTGTTGTCTGCCAAAATCTTAGTGATATTATAAATCAAACCCTTCTGATCAGGGCAATCTATTAGGAGTATGTGGTTGTTCATAGGATGTTTAGCTTTTTGGATGTTTAGATATTTAGCTTTTTTACTCGGCTTTCGCTGATTTCAAAATGAGAAAACAAGAATTTAAAATAGTCATAATCAAATAGATAATTCGTTAGTTAACAGATTTTTGTGTTTTTTTAAAGGGTTCGACTCCGCTGGGGTCGTGTAATCAGGCCATTATGTCCAGCTAACATACTTTGACCGCTCTGCGGTCATTGGATAAGTAAAATGACCCTAGCAGGGTCAAAGTATGTTAGAAAAAAGTGAAGGGAACTTCTTTGACCCCAGCGGGGTCACACCTTTTAAGGCTTGGAAAAAAACCATAAACTCCTGAAAACCAAAAGCTTAGTGAATTAGCTCAAGTAATTAAAACAAACGAATTATTATTTTACCTAATCTGCTTTTTTGCAAAATAAAATCAGCGAATAGCAAGTTTTTAAGTTATCATATTGTTTTTTTTGGAAGATTTTTTTATATGTTTTTTGATGTTAATATTGAACCAAACACATGATATTTGTTTTTTGCATCCAAAAGTCCAAAAGTCCAAAAGTCCAAAAGTCCAAAAGTCCAAAAGTCCAAA
>JAHDHV010000036.1:0-1375 GCA_020631155.1 Bacteroidota bacterium
CCGTAGTTCAATTGGATAGAATATCAGATTTCGGCTCTGAGGGTTAGGGGTTCGAGTCCTCTCGGGATCACATGCAAAAAGTCATAAATCGTTGATAATCAACGTTTTGTGACTTTTTTTTATGCCTGAAAATGTTAAACATTCACGTACTTATACACGTTTGATGCTAAATCGTTTTGAAATGTGGATATTGAGGCACAAAATCTGTGATAAGTAACTAGACAAAATTAAACGCCCCATAAACTGTTCGTGAACTCATTATCTCAAGTCTTATGTCTCCCATCTTACATCTAAGTAATTGAATAATTTGTTCCTGCTCCTCTTCCATATTTTTCAATGATTTCTCTTTGTACTAAGTCAGTAAGTATTCTTTTTACAGTAGCACTTGGAAGTTCTAATGCTTTTGATATTTCACCAGATTTACAACCGCTATTATTACTTACATAAATATAAATCAATCGTTCTCTATGTGACAATTTTAATTCTTCATTATCTAATTCTAATTTCTTGGACAGTTTTCTTTGCACATTTATCAAAGAATCAAAAAAGAAATTTATCCAGTCTGTAATATCTTCATTTGGTCTTTGAGCTTGACAATTTCGTAAACTTCGATAGTATTGTTTTTTATTATTTTCTATTTCATGCTCAAAACTAACATACTGTATCCAATTATAACCCGATTTCATTAATAATAAAGTGGTCAAAAAACGGCTCATTCTTCCATTACCATCTTGAAAAGGATGAATACTTACAAAATCATAGACAAAGGCTGCTGTTTTTATTAACGGATGCACCTCACTTTCTTTATGATACCAATCAATTAATTGTCGTATTGCATTGATTGTTGCATAGCCCGGTTCAGTGGTTTGAAATATAATCTGTCTCGAACCATCTGGAAATTTGGCCTCTACTGCATTACTGAGTTGCTTGTATTCCCCCCTATGCCATTCATCTTTTTTGCTAATTCGCAATAGCTGATTCTGCAAATTTTTGATGTTATTTTCTGTAATTTCTACGATATCATATTGGTCTGTGATTATGTCTAAAACGTTGAAATAACCAACCACCTCTTGTGCATCTCTATCCGAAATTTTGCTTATATCAATATTTTGTAAAAGGCTTTCTACTTCTTCATCATTCATTTGAGAACCTTCTATTCTTGTTGATGCCCCTACACTTTGTATGGTTGCGACCGATTTTAATTGTTTTAAACTCTTGCCTTCCTTTTTTTCTATGGTAGCCCAGGATGCATCAAACCTATCAATTTGACTTATAATTCCCAGTAACTTCCAATTTAGGCTCAACTCAAAATTATATACTTTCTCTTTCATATCGCAAATTTAGATAAAATTTCTTAATTGATGATACAATTTTG
>JAHDHV010000036.1:1475-4831 GCA_020631155.1 Bacteroidota bacterium
AGCCGATTTGAGCCGATTTGAGCCGATTTGAGCCGATTTGAGCCGATTTGAGCCGATTTGAGCCGCTCAATTCAAGATTACACCTGTCTATAATACATCATTGTCATTCCGGGCATGTCCTTCAATCCATTTTTAATGTAAAAGTCATGGGGATGATTTTCACTATTTGTCAACAGTACAATTTCCTTTATCGCTATGCTTTTCAGATGATTTTGAATGGCTGCTATCAATTGCGAACCGATTCCTTTACTTTGAAATTCGGGCAACAAAAACATTTCTCGTAAGTAATAGAAGTCGCCATAAAAATTAGGTTCAATATTTCCTACACAGCCTCCAACTACTTTATTGTCAACCTTAACAACCCAACCTATAAAGTTGGGTGAATTGTAGGAATACATCACTTTTTCAATGGCTTTTTCATGCGTCCAAGTGTCATTCCAAGGTTCACCGTTGTAAGCTTGCATTAAAATATAGCCACAATCGGGCATAACTCCTTTATCCTTAATTAGTTCAATATTTATTTTCACTATCTTATTAGTTTTTTAGTTAGATAGTGATCCGCATAGTTCATTTTTTCAGGCATTACATCAAATTTACGCTGAATTTTAGACTCAAAAAAGCTTTTATTATTTCTATATTCTATAAAAGCATTCACTTCATTCCCTCCCCAAAAGTAGTCGTAAATAATGGCAAAATCGTCTGGATTTTTTTCTTTAAATATTGAAACACTTTTCAAAAAAACAAGTGCAGGTATCATTTCAAAATAATTGTCGGTAAACTCAATAATTCCAAAATGCCAAATCTCATTTTCTAAGTCATAGTCAGAAAAAGTAAAGCTTTGCTCCATATCTTTCCAAGCATTAATTATCCCTTCATTTGTTGAATCATCATAAGCGCGAATTGCTGCCTGTGTTAGTTCTGGATTTCCATACATTGCCTTTGAATTCCACCACTTCAACCAATTATCATCCAATTTAGATTGCTCAGGTTTTGATTTAAAAAATTCATCCAGTTTATGTTTTTTAATGTTAATTCTAGCAAAAAGTGAACTTGGTTCTGACATATTTCTGGGCTTTAGTTTTTATATTTATAGCTCTCAAACATAACATTAAAAATCAAATTTCCAAACTATTTTCAAACAAAAAAAAATGCCCAACACTTTAAAAGCATTGGACATTTTTCATAATATTTCTAAGTGATTTTTCTCACTAAAAACGTGTTTTTCTTTTATTTTTAAATTTATCTTTTCCTGAGCCAGCTAATTTGCTCCGCACTTCTATTTCTGCCTTTATTTTATTGCGTTGTCGGCGGTTATTTGGAGTTGCTATATGCTTCATGGCTTGTGAGCGAAAATGTTCGGCTTCTTCGTTATTGACATAAGGGCCTAATACAATGGTCATGCCTGATTTGGCGTGTTCTACTTTAATGGGGGTGTTCAATCGAGCAAATTTGTAATAGGTATCATTGTCCACATGTTTAAAATGGCCGATGACAACATAATGATTGTGATGGAGTTTTGCAATTTCTTTTTGCACATCTACTTCACTATATCCTTTTACAAGCTTCGTTTTCCGAATACCTAGTTTCTCAATATTGGTCTGCTCTTGTTTGGCAAGATTGAGATTGTCATAAGGGCCTAGAACCAACATTCTACCGTTGGGTGTATACTGAATATTAAGTTCTCCTTTCAACTGTTTGCACTCATAGTACACCCGATTATCAATCGTTTCGAAAGGGCCGATATGAACCAAATAGTTGTCAGCTTCGGCTATTGGCTTATTTTTTTTCTTCTTCTTCTTCTTTTCCTTGTCCTTTTTAACTGCTTGGGGTGGTCTTTCTTTACCAATATTTGTATTTGTGTTTTCTTGCCTATAAATCGGCGGTATTGGCTTAGATAAAGTTGTTGGCTTTATAGGCACTCCCCCACTCTGTAAAGAAGCAAAAGAAAACTGCTCCACATCCAGAATTTTAACCTCCAAACGGTCGTTTTCCTGATGCACATCTTCAGGGCAGGTGATTCCATTCTGACACTTATTCAACAACTTCGACTCGCCATATCCTTTCACCTTAATTCGATCAATACTAATGCCATTTAACATCAAATAAGCACGCGCTTCGCTTGCTCGCTTCACAGACAATCGCTCATTTTGTTCGTCATTGCCTCTAGCGTCAGTATGCGCGCCTAGTTCTATTTGCGTAATATTAGGATTTTCTTTTAAAAAGCGAATCACTTTGTTTAACTCATCTGCAACTATAGGGGTCAACCTAAAGCTTTGTTTGCCAAAATGGATGCTCTTTAAACTTAGCACATCATTTAGTAAAGTATTTTTTTCAAAATCTCTTACTTCATGATTAACAGCTATCATTAGAGGTCCGGGTGTTTCGTTAATATCTTCTCGTATTTCGCCCTCTATGGTAAAGGCATAAATATCATCCTTTCCAAAGCCTCCTCTACGATTAGAAGAAAAATAGCCTTGTCGTTTATCCTCAGATACAACAATGCCAAAATCATCTTTCTCAGAGTTGACAGGCTCACCATAGTTTTTAGGTACTAACCATTGGTCTTTCCTAATTTCTCTAGTGTAAAAAACATCCAAACCGCCCATTCCAGAGTGTCCATCGGAGGAAAAGTAGAGCATCCCATCTGGATGTACAAAAGGAAATTGCTCGTTCCCCCAGGTATTAACAGCAGGGCCTAGATTTTGCGGCCGCGTCCAGCTACTCCCTACCTTATGGCACACATAGAGGTCGGTGCCGCCATAGCCGCCATGTAAATCTGCTGAAAAATAAAGCGTTTGCCCATCAGCAGACAAGGCGGGATGCGCCACATTGTACTTATGAACATTGTGCGGAAATTTGCGAATATCTTTCCATTCTTTGCCATCTAAACGCGCACTAAAAATGCCCAGTGTGGGTATTTCGTTTTTTTGTCGCTTAGATTTGGTTTTGGTAAAATAGAGGAATTTCCCGTCAGCCGTAATGGTAAAGGGCCCTTCATCCTTTCGCGTGTTGATGTCTCCTCTCAATTTTCGGGGAGCAGTATAACTATTATTCGATTTTCGCTCGGTATAATACAAATCCATATCTTTTTGCCGACTACTCAGCCCACTCCAGATAGCCGACTGTCGAGTGCTACAAAATATTAGACCGTTTTTGTAAAATACGGGGCAAAATTCAGCGGCAGCAGAATTAATGGGTAAGATTTGTATGGTACATTTTCGCTCTTTTTGTGAACTGTTTTTATCTTTTTTGCCACCATCTCCTGCAAGAGAGAAAGTAGTAAACAGGCTCAACAATATAATGTATGATAAAGTTTTCACAATGAACTGCCTACTTTTTAATGAATAAATAAAACA
>JAHDHV010000036.1:4931-25721 GCA_020631155.1 Bacteroidota bacterium
TGTATGATAAAGTTTTCACAATGAACTGCCTACTTTTTAATGAATAAATAAAACAATTTTAAATAAATAGACATAGTAAATGTCATATTCTACTTAGTTTGTAGAAATGGTTAAAATACAACTATTTAGCCATTTTTACAATCAATAGCGATTTTTAATTTGCAGTAATCATTAAGCATTTAAAAAGATTAGCTGTTTTTTAGATAACCTTTCAAATATAATAAATCATTTTTTTATAAATTTGGTATAATAACGATATTTTTATCTGGATATTATACCATAAATATAACTTTTACATTTAATAATGTATTGAACTTTAATTGTATGCTATCTTATAAAATAGTGTGAAGCAAAAACGGACGCTTTTTCTATTTTCTGTTTGTATTACTTTGAATAATCTTTTGAGCAAAAAAGAAATTATTCTCAGGTAATAGATTAGTATACTCTAAAATAGTAGGAAGTGAGGTGCTTTTTTGAAGAAGTTACGTATACTATTGCTGATTAAACACAGAAATTTGTCACAATGTACAAAATACCTCATTCTGCATGTCACTATTTTGTAAAAACACATCCGACATGGGTAATCACACAAATACTACAGTGGTTTTTTGTCCCACATTCAATAAAAAATGACATTTATTTAATAATCAAAAATTTATCCCCTACCTTTGTATTTCTTATTCCACCATTGACAACCCTAAAAAGCCCCACCAACGTTTTATCTTATTAGACTTGTTCAACACAGGTTCCCTATTGCGCTAGAATTGGCTCTTTTCTTCCTCCACCGAGCAAGTCTATTAGTCCTTTGACAACATTTGTTTCGTTTTCCACCAGTCAACTAAACGAAAACAATTAAGTGCCAAGCACTAATTAATTATGCAAAATTTTGTTCTACAGTATTGACTTTCACTGGTTTAATCAAACCAATGAGTCCCGTTTAATTATTGTGTAGTACTTATTACTCATTTAACCAAATCTATGTCAACCAAATATCATTCCATTACTTTACTTTTTTTCATACTTCTAAGCTATTCTTTTTCTGTTTTTTCACAAGAAATTTTGATTGTAGATGCCATTCGCAAAACCAGTGTTGAGGGGGTACATGTCTACAACCAAAATCGAAACTTTACAACAACATCCAATAATACAGGTTTTATTTTGTTGGATAGTGAATTACCGACCTCAGATACCTTGTATTTCCAGCATTTGAGTTATGAAATTGACTCTTATACGATAACAGATTTGGAAAAAATGAATTATCAGGTGGAGTTGATGCCCGAAGAATCAGCACTGCCCGAAATTGTGGTCTCTGTTGGGAAAATGGCGGAAAAATTAGACGAGGTAACCAATAAGGTAGACATTATCGAAGCTGCTCAGGTGGCTTTTAATAACCCTCAAAATGCTGCCGATTTGCTACAAAGTACGGGTAATGTGTATGTCCAAAAAAGTCAAATGGGTGGCGGCAGCCCTGTTATTCGCGGTTTTGAGGCTAACAAAGTATTGATTGTTGTGGATGGTGTGCGAATGAATAATGCCATTTATCGAGGGGGGCATTTGCAAAATGTGATTACTATTGATAATAATGTGTTGGAGCGTACAGAAGTTGTTTTTGGACCTGGCTCGGTGATTTATGGTAGCGATGCGCTTGGTGGTGTGATGCATTTTATTACCAAAAATCCGCGATTGGCAAGCAAGGCAGATAAATCGCTTATTGTTAGTGGTAGCACTATGGCACGTTATGCTTCGGCAAATAGCGAGCAATCGCTACATGCCGATCTGAGCATCGGGGGGCGTAAATTTGGTTCATTGACCAGTATTTCCTATAGTAATTTTGGAGATTTAAACATTGGTCGTGTGCGAGCGAATACCAAAGATTATGAAGGTTGGGGAACTCGGCCGTTTTATGTAGCTACTTTTAATGGGGTTGATTCTTTGGTAGCTAATGACAATATACATCGCCTTCGCTTCACAGCTTACAAACAAGCTGATGTTTTACAAAAGTTTTACTATCAGCTAAATAGAAACATTAATTTCAAGTTAAACTTTCAGTATTCTACATCCTCCAACATCCCTCGTTTTGATAGATTAAACGATGCTTCGGGTGAAGGCTTGAAATTCGCAGAGTGGAATTATGGCCCACAACGCCGCTTATTAACCTCATTGAGTAGTACCATAAAACAGCCCAATGCGTTGTTTAATCAACTCAGTTTAGTAGCTGCTTTTCAAAAAATTGACGAAGATAGAATCAATCGAAAATTTGGCAACAGTAGTCGTACCCGTCGAGAAGAAGATGTGCAGGTATACACCTTTAATGCCGATTTTTTAAAGACATTTAACAGTCAACATCAATTACAATATGGTATAGAGGCGACCCATAACGAGGTACAATCTTCTGCTTATAATGAAAATTTTTTAACAGAAACGCTTTTGGATACACCAACCTCTACACGTTATCCCGATGGCGGCAGCAATATGTCTACCTTAGCAGCTTATTTGCGACATAAATGGAAGGTCAGTCCACAATTTATTTTAACCAGTGGATTTCGCTACTCCTATACCCATTTAGCAGCTAGTTTTGTAGATACCTCTTTTTTTAGTTTACCTTATACCAGCACAAGAGACGCAGCTAACGCTTTAACTGGAAGTTTAGGTATTGTTTATAAACCTGTGTATACCACAAAGTTAAGCGCGACTTTCTCAACTGGATTTCGCTCTCCTAACATTGATGATGCTACTAAAGTTTTTGATCCTACAGATGAAATTGTCGTTGTGCCAAATGTGGGTATACAGCCTGAATATGCCTACAATGCAGAGCTTGGTATTGAGCAAAAATTTGGTAACTTTTTGAAAATGAGAGGGGATGTTTATTTTAACTATTTAACAAACCTAATTAAACGCAGTCCTTTTTTGTTAAATGGCCAAGATTCCTTAATTTACGACGGCGAACTAAAGGCGGTTTATGCCAATATCAATGCAGGCAAAGCTTATGTTACCGGATTTACTTTCAGTGCTTTAGCTACTCTTAACTCAAGTATTAGTTTAGAAAAAAAATTAAATTACACTATTGGAAAAGACCTTACCAATGATGTTCCGCTAGGCCATATTCCCCCTTTGTTTGGACAGTTTTCAGCTAGATATACAAGCAAAAATAAGTTATTGGAGTCTGCTATTATATTGCGGTATAACGCATGGAAACATATTGATGATTATTCGCCTACTAGTGAGGATAAAAGCGACGAAGCAACTGCTGACGGCACCCCTTCTTGGTATGTTCTGAATTGGCAAACGACCTATCAATTGCCTAAAAATTTACAACTTAATTTTGCCCTCGAAAATATTTTTGATCGCCATTACAAACCCTTTGCATCGGGGATTAGTGGCGCAGGAAGAAATTTTGTGCTTTCAGCAAGAGTGAATTTTTAGTAGAGACCATTCATGAATCGTCTCTACTTCATGAATTATCTCTCTACATGTCTCATATATAAACAATCATAACTATCAGCTCTTAATTATGCAACTGACAACGAAACTGACTGAAGGTAAAATATATTTACCTTTACTTATCACCGCCTTGTACCTTATTTGGGTATGGGCATTTGTAGGCATACGCCTCGATCACTACATACTTTTGGGAGTATTTCTGGGACTTTATTACATTCATCCAATGAGCCAAAAGTTGATACTAGCATTACATGGTTATATTTTTTATGGGATGTTTTACGACTCTATACGCGTATTTCCCAACCATGAATTTCAAGTTCCCAATATTCAGCAACCCTACGATATTGAAAAAGCAATATTTGGTATTCAGACTGAACTAGGCAGCATCATTCCTTGTGAGTTTTTTGCTCAACATACGAATGTTTTTCTGGATGTACTAGCAGGTTTTTTCTATATCAACTGGATTACAGTACCCATTTTATTTGCCGTTTACCTTTCCTTTAAAGATAAAAAGGCTTCACTAAAATTCAGTTACGGTTTTATTGCACTTAATTTGGTGGGCTTTGCCATTTACTACCTCTACCCTGCTGCACCACCTTGGTATGTCGAACAATATGGCTTTCAATTTAACCCTGATGCGCTCGGTTATGAAGCGGGCTTAACAGGCTTTGACCAGTATTTTGGGGTCAGCATTTTCAAAGATATGTACAGTCGCAACCCAAATGTATATGCTGCAATTCCATCTCTACATAGCGCATTTCCAACTTTTGTGCTTATTTATGGTATAAAGCGGAAAATGGGTTGGTGGAATTTACTATTTGCCACCCATGCCATAGGTATCTGGTTTTCAGCCGTTTATCTTCGACATCATTATATTATAGATGTATTAGCAGGCATTTCCTGCGCAATTGCTGGCTATTATTTGTTTGAATACTTGAGTAAAAAACCGTTGATGAATAATTGGCTCAATAAAGTAGCACAACAGATTTGAAAAAGTAGTGAGTGGATTTTTGGTTTTTTGGACATTAGTGATAATTATATAAGTCACAAATCAACGAATTTATCAATCACCCAAATACACCATAATTGTAGTTTTTTATTTTTTTTGAAAAAAAACTTAGCAATTATTTGAAAATACTAATGCTAATTTGTAGATTTGTTCTATCAACTTTTTATTCATAAACAAGCAATAAAATCTCAACCAATTAAGCAATTATGAAAAAAGTAGTAGCCTTTCTATTTCTAATAATAGAGGGGCTTTTTTTATGTGTTTTAAGCTGTAGAGAAAATTCGTGAATTTCTCCTATTGATAATAAAACACACCTTTAGTAATACAAAAATAACAACTTAACAACCATCAACCATTTTTTTAAAAAAGCGATTATGAATCAATATGCAGTACCTGATTCTCTAGTTTCTACAGAATGGGTCAACAATTTATCTGCTGATGCCAATGTCGTTGTCGTGGAAGTAGATGTGGACACAGCAGCCTATGAGCAAGGGCATATCCCAGATGCCATTGGCTGGAATTGGAAAACGCAACTGTGCGATACCGTCCGCCGAGACATTATTAGCAAGGATGACTTGGAAAAATTACTAGGCGAGAGTGGAATTGGCAACGATACAACCATTGTGTTGTATGGCGATAACAACAACTGGTTTGCAGCCTGGGCTTTCTGGCAGCTCAAAGTGTATGGACATGAAGATGTGCGCTTGATGAATGGCGGTCGCAAAAAATGGCTCGCCGAAGGTCGTGCATTAAGCGTAGATACTCCTTCGCCAAAGCCTAGTACTTACACCGCTTCCGAAGCCGATAATAGCCTGCGTTCTTTTGTGTTCCAAGTGCAAAGCTCCCTGCAAAATGTAGCAGACGGCAAAGCTGCACTGGTAGATGTACGCTCAGCAGCAGAATTTAGTGGTGAAATTTTAGCTCCTCCGGGATTGCCAGAAACTTGCCAGCGAGGTGGACACATACCGGGTGCTAAAAATATCGGATGGGGCTTGGCTTGCAATGAGGATGGCACCTTCAAAACTGCCGACGAACTCGCCGAAATCTACGCAACTAAAGGCGTGACGGCCGATAAAGAGGTCATTACCTACTGTAGAATTGGGGAGCGTTCCAGTCACAGTTGGTTTGTGCTGAAGTATTTGCTAGGTTATCCAAATGTATCTAATTACGATGGTTCTTGGACGGAGTGGGGTAATTTAGTGGGTGCGGCTGTAGAGAAAGGAGCGTGATTTTAATTACGAATTAGAAATTGTGATTTTATATGCATAGGTAGAGACAATTCATGAATTGTCTTTACATGAATTGCCTTTGCATGAATTGTCTCTACTCATTGTTTAAACACACACCATGTATTTCTTCAAATTGTTGAATCTTTTTTTGGTGTGCTTGTAATACTTTTTGTTGAAAATTGTTGGGGTGATGTTTGGAAACGCTTTTTCTTGATTTTAAAGCTATGCTAAATTGTGTTGTATCAAAATAAGGAAATTTCTTTTCCCAATAGCTCATCGTTTTTTTCATAAAAAAGGAATCTAACCAATCTCCAAATCGCCCTTTCAATAACCATTCTAAGGCTTTTTTTATGCTTCCTTCTCCCCCATTGCCTACCTTATCCGTAGCTCGAAGCGGATAGTTGGGGTAGTACTGCCTCCGCCATTCATTTGCTTGCTGAAATTGATGATATAAACTGGAATTGTAAGTCGGAATTAGGGTAACAATTTCGGTGGCAGTAAATAAGTTTTTTTCTTCAATTTCCAAAGAGTTGGTATCTACAAAGTAATTGACACAAAAATATTTATGAGAATTAAAAAGGAATATTTTTTTAAATACTACCAAAAAAGTTCGAGCAATCCACAGCCTTTGCGGTTCTGTGATGATAAAATAGTCAATATCTCCATCCTCTGCCATTACATTTTTAGATATGGAACCAGACAAGCAAATGCCTCTGACAAATGGAAATTGAGCGATAAACTGAGACATTTGATAGGCTTTAGGTAAATATTTTTGTGCCAAAGCATTTGCTTTAAATCGCTTTTGAATATTTTTATTATCTTTATTTATTGAAAAATAAATGCCTATTTTTTTTAAATAATTATCCTCTTTTAGTATCCCTAAAGCAGTTGTAACATCCTGTTGTTGTATTCCTTGCTGTTGACAATTAAAATAAACTTCCTCAGCAGTTAATGGATAGGAAAAAATATCATAATAAAGTAATATTTTGATAATCTGTTGAGACAACAGCGGCAGTTGAGTTTTTTGTTTATGATTAAGCATAGATCAAGGACATCAATATTCACTAATATTTCGTATATTCACCTTCTGTAATGGTAGATATGAATTTGACAATGGTACATTAATCTTTTCTTTCCATTCAAAACATTGATTTGACTAAACGCTCACCATCAAAAACGTTGATCCGTAGATTAGTAATTCGTGATTAGGTATTTTTTTGATGGCGATTCTCTTGTTTAATAATTTATACAACGAAGGATTTAAGTACTATACAATAATTAAACGCTACCCTTTGTTTAATTAAAATATTGACTTCCAATACTTTAGAACAAAATTGTGCATAATTACAGTAATTCCCAAGATGGACTTAATGCGCTGATAGTCAAGGAGTTACGTCAAGAATAATGAATAGTAAAATGTATGTAACTCATTGATTATCAATAGTATATTTTAGTAAATTAAATATTCTATATGTATTTTGATATAGTTATCAATACTTTAGCTTAATTCTCATCTTGGGAATAGCTGGCATAATTAATTAGTGTTTGACACTTAGCTGCTACAACTCTCATAATAAACTGACAATCAAACAAATAAACAATGTTTAATATTTAAAAAATTATCACTATTTTTTGTTTTTTAATATCTAAAAGTCTAAATAGCCAAAAAGCAATTTTACAATTAAAGTAAGTAACTAAACAAAATTAAACAACTATTGGATTGGTCATAAATCATTAACAATGAATTAATTATCTCACGTCTCACGTCTCAAATCTTATGTCTAAGTACTTATTAGGAGTCATATCAAACATATTCCTAATTTACCATTGTCAAGATGAATACTTATTTTTGTTCAAGTTAATCATTTTGCTGGCTAACTAAAAGAAATTAGGTCATGAAATTAAGCAACAAGGTAAATTTATACTTTATCGCACTCATTCTTTTAAATTCCATATTTTTTACCACGCAAGTTCTAGATCGCACCCTTGTTCCGCGTTTTCTATTTCTATCTGCCCTATTATTGGTCAGTATACCAAGCTTTATTAAAAATTGGTCTACCTCCAAATTCAGAACCTTAAATCTACTAGACTTTTTATTTATTATTTATTATGTAATCAGTTGCATTAGCATATTTTACGCTATAAATATCGCCGAAGCCTTTTTTGAAAACCAAAAGATACTACTCGCTTTTTTAGTCTATTATATCACTCGTTTTTTGTTACTACAAACAGGTCATACTGCCGAAAAAATCCTTTGCCAAACTGCTGCTATTGCTGTATTCTGTGGAGTAACTTACCTCATTTGGGAGTATTCAACTACTGAAGATACCAGAAAGTATTTCCATATGTATTTGAAAGGCACTTCCTCTCATAGAAATTTATCTGCTGCTTTTTTGCTGTTGTGTATTCCCTTTAATATCATTGGATTATGGCAAACAAAAAGTCAACTTTGGAAATGGCTATTTCGTTTGGCGATTTTAGGAACAATTATTACCATCCTTGTTTTACAAACTCGAAGTGTGTATATGGCTTCCGCTATTGCTAGTCTATTTGCTGTTACTGCCCTATTCCTTACCAGTGATTTGTTTAAACAATTACATTTAAAGAAAATCATTACTTCATCAATAATCATATTTGTAAGTGTTTTTTTATTTTTCTACCTTTCTGATAATCTTTCCTATTTTAGCGAACGCATCAATATTTTTAATTACCAAAAATCTTATACCGCACAAGAACGCTTGTTTATTTGGGGCAAAACCAATTCGCTAATCAAAGATAATTGGTTAACAGGAGTGGGTAGTGGCAATTGGAAACTGATTTTTCCTAGTTATGGAATTGGAGATTGGAAAAGAGCAGCAGAACATGGAGTCATTTTTCAGCGTCCACACAATGATTTTTTATGGGTTTTTTCTGAATTAGGAATTACTGGAATATTCATATATTCTTCTATCCTACTCATTATATTTTGGGCAGGTATCCAAACAGCAATTACTCATAAAAGCAAGCTACTAGGTACAAAACTATGGATTGTTTTGGCAGGCCTATTAGCCTATTATATTTTTTCCTGTTTTAGCTTTCCTAGAGAACGTTTAGAACATCTCGTCCTCTGGGCAGTCTTATTAGCGATTATTAGTTACTATGGACATGACTTTTTTAAAGAGAAATATAGTTTGAAAATTACTAATAAATTAAAAAATAGCTATATTATCATCTTCCTAACAGTATTATTAGGCTTCAATTTGCTTATAGGTTATCATCGGTATAAAGGAGAAAAAAATATGAAGAAGGCTTATGATTATAATATTCAAAAAAACTGGGGCAAACTAAAAAGTCGCGTTAATGCTGCTTATTCGCCATTTTTTTATAACTTAGATTATACATCTATGCCGTTAAAATGGTTTGAAGGCACTGTTTATCATAAAAACCAACAATTTGATAAGGCTCTCGACTGTCAGCTAAAAGCGTTGGAACACAACCCCTACAATGATCGAGTATTGAATGATATTGCTGCGATTTATGGGGAAAAAAAAGATTACCCAAAGGCGGAAAGCTTCCTACAAAGGGCATTGACAATTAATTCTAGTCGGCAGTCTTCCCATTTAAACTTAGCTTTTCTATATTTCTATATGAAAAAATACGATAAGGTTAAGCAGCATTTAGATAAGGTCAAAGACCAAAAACATGATGCCAATAAAAATAAACTATTAGTTGCACTCCAACAACTAGGCTACTAAACTGTTATTTGTCAATACAAAAAATACCTTATATTACTTAAATATACTGGCTAACTTCTAACAGCTAATCTCTAACATCCAAAAGCATGAGTACCATACTATTTACACATTCTTACTTTTATCGTTTTGACTCAAAGCAATGGGCGTTTCAACAGCCCTATCCTCCCTACGGAACAATGTATGCTGCTGCGCTGATGCGCGAAAATGGCTATAAAGTGCATCTTTTTGACACAAACTTAGTGGAAAAAACGGAGGAAATTTTGCCTGTTTTGGACAAAGTACAGCCTAATTATTTGGTCATTTACGATGATGGCTTCAATTATTTGACCAAAATGTGCTTAACCAATATGCGTGAAGCTGCTTTTCAAATGGCAAAATATGGTCAAGAACGACAGTGTAAAGTCATTGTTTGTAGCTCGGATTCAACAGATCACTATCAAAAATACTTAAATGAGGGGGCAGATTTTGTGATTTTGGGAGAAGGAGAGATTACCCTACAAGAGTTGATAGCTGCATTAGAAAAAAAGATGACAGACTTTGAACACATTATGGGCATTGTGTATAAACAAGAAAATAAATTTATAAAAACATTAAAACGCCCTGTGCTTCGACAATTGGATAGCCTTCCCAATCCAGCATGGGATTTGGTGGATATTACTCCTTATAAAAAAATATGGGAAGCTAGTCACGGTTATTTTTCGCTTAATATCGCTACTACTCGCGGCTGCCCTTATAAATGCAATTGGTGTGCAAAGCCGATTTATGGCAATCGCTACAACACACGTTCCCCATTGCGAGTTGCTAATGAAATCGAACAGTTGATTGAACAGCATGGTGTACGGTATTTTTGGATGTGTGATGATATTTTTGGCTTAAAACCTAATTGGGTGCAAGAATTTAGGGATATTGTACAAAAAAAGAAGTTAAAATTTAAATATAAAATTCAATCTCGTGTAGATTTGCTGTTAAAAGAAGACAATATTGATGCGCTCGCTGCCTCTGGACTTCATGAAGTTTGGGTAGGCGCAGAATCTGGTTCTCAAAAAATTTTAGATGCAATGGATAAAGGCACAAAAATTGAACAGATTTACGAAGCAACTAAATTATTAAAATCCAAAGGAATACGTACTTGTTTTTTCTTGCAATTTGGCTATTTGGGCGAAACGCGCGAGGATATTGACAAAACCATACAAATGGTATTAGATTTGATGCCCGACAATATTGGCATTTCGGTCTCTTACCCACTTCCTGATACCAAGTTCTATGAAAAAGTAAAAGCGCAATTACAAGAAAAACAAAATTGGTCGGACTCCGATGACCTAGCAATGATGTATAAAGGCACTTATAGTACTGCTTACTACCGCCGATTACATCGTTATGTGCATAAAATATATCGCAAGCATTTGGGCTTTGCTACCCTTAAAAATGCGGTTAAAAATCCTTTCAATTTGACAAAACGACAATTAAGAACCGCACTAGCTACCTTTTACTATATTCCTATGGCACAAATTGATGCTTATAAGTTGAAAAAATTAGAAATTGAGAATAGTTAATTATTTTTATAGACAAGAGATAGGAGACTTGAGATGTGAGATTATTTTTTAGCCTTTCAACTTTAGGTATGTTTCATTCCCTTCCTAACACTTTATTTCTAAAATTGCTATTTAGATATTTAGCCTTTTGGCTCTTTAGCTGTTAGAAATTAGCGATTAGAGATCAGAAATTGGAAGTTATTTTTTGAACTTTCTCGTAGCTATCAATTTTTGATTATTAATTATTTATAAGGACTTTAACAGCTAAAGCTGTCGTTACACAACTCACTTAAAAATAATTGCTATCAATCAATTTGCCCGAATCACTGATCTACTAATCACGAATCTACGAACTGTTAAAATAAGCACAAACTGTTAGGTGGATAAACTCGGTATTTGAAACATACCTAACTTTATAAGTACTACACAATAATTAAACGGGACTCTTTTCTTGATTAAAACAATGAACATCAATACTTTAGAGCAAAATTTCACCTAATTAATTAGTGCTTGGCACTTAAGTTTGTAACAATGCCTTTTCCATCAGATAAAATAGCAGATTTTGATCATATTGCTGATAGCTATGACCATAGTTTCACCCATACAGAAATTGGTCGGCGGCAGCGTGCACGGGTTTGGAATTATTTGAATAAGCAATTACCTAGTGATATAAGGCTCCGTATTTTAGAGGTCAATTGTGGCACAGGTGAGGATGCTGTTTTTTTGGCTCAAAAAGGACATGATGTTACTGCTACGGATATTTCGGAAGAGATGACAAAGGTGGCTCAAAAAAAATTAGCTAACTACAGTTTTAAAGGCAAAGCAAACACTCAAGCAGTTGCAGCACAGGATTTAACAAAACATTTTTCCACTCAATCTTTTGACTATATTTTTTCTAATTTTGGTGGTTTAAACTGCCTAAATCACAATGATTTACAACAATTCTCTGCTCAAGCTAATGATTTACTAAAAGCTAAAGGCCATTTGATCGCGGTTGTGATGCCTAGTTTTTGTGTATGGGAAACCTTTTATTTTTTACTAAAAAGAAATCGTCAGCAAGCATTTAGACGGCGTAGTAAAACCGCCGTTTTGGCCAATGTTGAGGCGGTACAGGTGCCAACTTGGTACTACTCCCCTAGTGATTTTGCTCAATATTTTTCGCCCTATTTTACCATAAAAAAAATTATTCCCATAGGAATTGCCTTGCCACCTTCTTATTTAGAGCCTTTTTTCAAAAAACATTTATACGCATTAAAATTATTAAACTTATTAGAAAAACCATTAAGTAAGTTTTCTTTTTTAGCAGCCTTAGCAGACCATTATTTAATAGATTTGGAGAAAAAAGCATAATATTTTAACAAACAATTTGCAATATTTTATCCTTTTTTTCGTCCTAGCAATAAACTCCTTCTAACACTACATAGTCAAATTAAATTAACCTACAAAACACCTTCTACCTACTATTTTTACCTTACAATGTATTGACAGATCGCTTGCATGTTTTTTACAAAGAAAATTCATTAATTTTCTCTAATAAGTACTACACAATAATTAAACGGGACTTCTTGTTTGATTAAAACAATGAAAGTCAATGCTTTAGAACAAAACTGTGCACCATTAAATTGTGCTTCACACTTAATTACCCTATGACTACTACTAATTTAAAACAACAGTTATTGACCTTATAAAACACGAATACTCATGAAAAATTCAATGAAATCAAACTATTATTATCCAATATTTTTCACATTCATTTTTATTATACTTTCTAATAGTTTACTAAACGCCCAAACTGCTAATAATACTTGGAATCCAAGAGTATATACAGGAATTTCTAAGGATAGTAAAAGAGATATTTTCTTTGATAATTTTGACAACAATAAACACAAATGGCCTGTTAGCAAACGCAAGAGCAATTGGGTTAAAAGAATTAATAGAGGCAATTTATATTTGGAGTCTCAGATAAATGATTTTTTTAGTTTTACAAAAAAGATTCCTATTCAGCAACATAAAGATTTTGAAATTGAGACAAGTATTAAATTTGTCAAAGGCCATAATAGCGTTACCAATGATTTATGCTGGGGAAAAGCCAACTATAGCGACCACAAATATCATTTTGGTTTTACTGCAAATGGCAATTATAGTGGTGCCATTAAACAAAAAAGATATGTTAATTTCTTGCAATGGACGCGCTCTAATGTCATTTTTCCATATGGCTACAATAAACTAACCATTCGCAAAGTAGCTAGTCATTACTACTTTTTTCTGAATAATAATTTGGTACATGTCATGCCTTTTGAAGCTCTTTTTGGCAATGAAATCGGATTTGTTGTAAGTGGAAAATCAGCGATTCAAGTAGATTACTTACGCGTTTCTCAAATACAAAAAAAGGTGAAACCTAAGCGTATTATGGCTAATAAAACACGCAAAACGAATTTGCCTAATTTTAAACCTAGCAAAAAACAAAAATACACACATAGACAAAAATCTACTACACAAAATCAGCAAACTGCTCAGGATAACCTGGAAAAACGCAAAAAAGCTATTATACCATCTACTGAAAGGGCAAAAGAAGAAATGCCTCCGCCTCAACAAGAAGTTGTAACATATCCTACTGATGCCCCTCCTGTTATTGAGAGTTCAAGGCGCGTTGCGTTAATCATTGGCAATGCTTCTTATCAAAATGGACGCGCACTCCGCAACCCTATCAATGACGCTAATTCGATGGCTAATGCATTGCAAGAGCTTGGTTTTCAGGTAACTACCCATCAAAATACGGACTTAAAAGGGCTGCGCTCTGCGGTGCGTGACTTTGGCAAACAGGTTAATCAAGGCGATGTTGCACTGTTTTATTATTCGGGGCATGGCATACAGGTACAAGGACGAAATCACTTAATACCTGTTGACGCTGAACTTGTTGAACCTGAAGATGCACGCTGGGAAACGATAGCGGTGGATGATGTGCTGGCGGAAATGGAAGAAAACCAAAATAATTTAAATATCGTTATTTTGGATGCTTGCCGCGATAATCCATTCAAAAGCTGGCAGCGTGGCGATGGCAATAGAGGTTTTGCGATTGTGCCTGCCTCTAGCGGTACGCTCGTTGCTTTTGCGACTTCGGCGGGGGCGGTTGCTGCGGATGGAAAAGGGGAAAATGGCGTGTATACCTCTGAACTTTTGAAACACCTCAACAAAGGAGAACGTATTGAAGATGTGTTTATGAAAACTCGCTTGGGTGTAGAACAACGAACAAAAGGACAACAAAGCCCGCAAGAATGGTCGAAACTAAGGGGGATTTTCAAGTTTTGAAGGGGAGTATAGTTGAAAAGTTTAGAAAGTTACAAGGTTATTGGAGTTTGGAAGGTTACAAGGTTTTAAGGTTTTATCTTTTTAATAAATTTTAAAATCAATATCTTTTGCCTTATTAATCAAAGCTATACAAAGCTCAAATAATTTATTATTATTTTTCATTAGTGAAGTAAAAGGCGAAAAGTGAACTTAGCTCCAAACTCTAAAAATATCCAAAAAGCTAAAAATCTAAGCAGCCAAAAGTCCAAAAAGCTAAACAGCCAAAAGTCCAAAAAGCTAAACAGCCAAAAGTCCAAAAAGCTAAACAGCCAAAAGTCCAAAAAGCTAAACAACAAAAACTCAAATGAAAGTTACACAAGCGTTTCGACATGATACTGTTAACGGTTTTAAATTTGGCTATCATCCTTTTTCAAAGCCACAATTATACGTTCACATTTATTACATAGATGGTTTACTGATAGATACAGGTCAAAGTCGTATGAGAAAAGAGGTATTGGAAATCACAGATTCACTTTCTATTTCAAATATATTTGTCACTCACTATCACGAAGATCATACAGGTAACCTAACTCCCCTACTCCAACGCCTGAACTGTCCTGCCTATAGTTCGTCATTATGTAAAGAGTTAATGAAAGCTCCGCCTGACATTAGTTTTGCTCAGAAAATATTTTGGGGAGAGCGAGAGGCTTATTCGCAGCTTGAGGCGAAGGAAGGCATTTTAGAAACAGATAAATATTGTTTCAAGTTGATTCCCATTCCCGGACATTCGATTGATATGATTGCTTTATATGAAGCAAAGGAAGGTTGGTTGTTTTCCGCAGATTTGTATGTAAACAATTATATTATTTATATGTTGCCAGAGGAAAGTATAAAAGAGCAAATTGAATCTATTAGTAATATTTTAAAACTGGACTTTGAGCTGCTATTCTGTAGTCATAACCCACAATTTACGGATGGCAAAAAAAGATTGGCTGAAAAACACCAATTTTTAAGCGATTTTTATGGAAAAGTAGCCGCAGAATACCATAAAGGGAAGGCTGCCAAAGAAATTTTGCACGATCTAGCCTTAAAGGAAAAATGGATGGTGCGATTGTTATCAAATGGTGCTTTATCTCAACTAAATATGGTCAAATCAGTAATTCGGGATGAAAAACAGTTAGTCGCTGTTTAGGTAAATGGGGCAACTGTAAACATTATACAAAAGCAGCAATTAAGCCACCTATTAGCATACTGGTGACCAACCAAAAAGAAAAATGGTGCGCCCAATATTTCACACTTCTATCGTCTAAAATAGTGTGTGCAGTAACAAAGGGCAAAGCAAATGCAAAGGCATTGATTAGTCCATGAAAGATGCCATGCCCAAAATGACGGTGCTTATCTCCATATTTTTCTAAAAACGCTGCGACAACTTGCTTTGCTTCCTCACTGCCCCGCATAATATCGGTAAAAAATAGTTCGTAAAAACCCATTTGGTGAATAACTAGGTTGATATAGCCAAACACTAGGGCAAAGCTCAAAACAAACAGTAAAACTATCTTTAACCAACTCATTGTTAAAGGATTAGCAAATTTAACTCCAGACCATTTGGATATTGGAGAATTGGGATGATACCAAAAAATGCCGAGCAACAATGGTAAAAATGAAATTAGAAAAAAAGCGGTGTAGTTAAGATTCATCATAACAGACAAACAGCTAACTCAAACTTTTGTTCTAATACTCAACATCAATAAATACCCGTTTTTTATCCATTCTAAAGCCTCGCATTTTATCATTAATATGTGCGGTAATGACATTGGAATGTCCAACTACCTCCTCAATTAAACAAGTATTGTATATATAAATAGATTGGATAGCTTTCTCAATAGGTGCAAAAGAGGCTTTTATCGTGCGGTGATGTTTATCTCCTCCAATAGACTGAAATTGTATAGGTAGCCATTGCCCATTCACTTTTACAGTGAGGTGGGAACGCAAATAATCCTTCATTAGATTTTCCTTATCTTCCTGCTCGGTGCAGATTTCTTGACCTTTATGGGTATAGGCTTGTTCAAAATCAGCTTTCTCTAGCGTTATATCTAATTGTAAAGTACTGCCTTTTTGCGAAAAAATAAAATCCGCCACAGGTATATCATGTGCTTGAAGCATCAAAAAACAAAACACAAAAACGGCAAATACGAAATTTAGTTTCATAATTCGTAATTGATAATTCGTAATTCGTAATTAAATCAATACCGCACAATATGCATCCCTATCACACTGGAATGAGGACGGTACAAATTATAATCGGCAACGGTTACGCTTTGGTCAAAATTGCAGTCCGAATCTACATAGGAATTGATGGTGTCAGGTTCGGTCAGGTATACATTTAGGTCGGCTACAGAAATAACGCCATCGCTATTGGTATCGCCTGCTATCATGGCATAACGACCGTCTGAGGTGCTGATGACTTGGGTACTTCCGCCCAATATGCTGCTGCTGCTTTGCGTAAAATCGTAAGGGCTAGTTTGTGGAAAAGTAAGACTGCTGCCACTGGCAATGGCTAAATGATTTCGACTGCGAATGACTAAGGTATAAGGCACGCCTGTTGATATATTTAAAGTAATTCCAGTACTGCCATTTAAAGCCATCAAATAACCATTATTGTCTACAAAACAGGCTTTTTGGTCAATAATAGCTGTCGGATCATTGGCATCGCGAATTTCTACCATCACCCAATCAGTTGCGGTGCTAGGTATAGTCGTTGCCGTTTCGCTGCCTGTATAGTTCCAAGGTGTGCGATTGAAAGGCTGTGCGCTGGGTAATAAATTGTTAGCTGCCAATGCATTGCTCATCACACCGCCACCTTGATACGCTCCTTCTAACAACACTCTAGCTGATAGAAAAACGCCTGTTGCCATATCTACTTTGGTAATAACAATAGAGTCACAAGCCTGTGTAGTTGCCAATGTATCGGCATAAGTGCCTGCGGTTGTATAGGTATTGCTGCCTACAGTTACCGATTGTCCTGCGGCTAGGGTGACCTCTTGTTTATGCAAGGCTATCTGGCAAGTTTCCCCTCGATTATTATTATCAAATGCGATGGATGGCGTACCAGAAAAACAACGACTTAGTTGTGGAAAATCATCGGTAACCACATAAAAATAATTGAAAGTTTGTACCCCACAAGCTGTATTTAGTGTAACATTTCTCGCCACGCCATTACATTCATCTAAATCGCCAGCACCAGCTATATATTCGTAGTCATTGGTATATTTTCCATTATAAGGACCACAAGGGCCGCAAATACCATCCCCCGGTCTATCGCCTGATTTTAGCTGATAACTAGGTTGTAATAAAGCCAAATTGCCATTGGCATCGGGTCCGAATCGGTAAAGGATAGGAAAACCATCAGCTGCCCAGCCTATTTGTATGGGATCGCTAGGTGCTGTTGTAGTCGTGCTAATTCCTAATTGAATATTTTCGGCATATTCAAACATATTGCCGTGATAGTGATAGCCTTGCCCACCTGTATGAGCAGAGGCGCAATCTAAGCCAACCCAATTCGCTCCTGAACCCTGATTATTGGTCGGTTCATAGACCCAATTCCAATTGTATTCTCCCGTATTTGGATTTTCAAAAATAAATGGCGTAGCAGGTGCAGGTGCAATCAATACTCCGTTTAAACCTACTCCAAAATAAGTGCTAGGTCGGTTATTATGGCTCAAGATGGAGGTCGGCTGTGCTGCTAAAGCTGGTGTAGCATCTACTTGGAAAAGATAGTGAATGGGCGCAGGAATCAAATTACCATTATGGCAAAAATCGTGATCGGGGTAATTATTGGTACTGATGCTTCGCACATCATTGTATTCAATTTCATTGTAAAAATTAGTGATCGTAGGAATTTCACAACAACCGATATTAGTTGTGCTGATGTTATTGCTAACAGTGCAAGTTTGCGCTTGACTGCAATCGTCTATACTTGGCTCTACCCCGTTTTGAATCAGGTCTTGACACGACCAATTGTTTCGTATTCGGTCTCCTTCGGTTTCCAAAGCATCTTTGATTACTTGTTGAGCAGCCGTTAAAGAATTAATCAAATTAGTGGTTTCTAGTGAATCTGCTAAGAGGTCATAAAATTCTTGCGTGCCATCATGCATATTGATTAACTTATACTGAGCATCGCGAATTGACCAGCCTGTATAAGAGGTAGACGTTAATTCTGAATAATTGAATGGGCGAGTTGGGGCTGCATTATTGGATAATAAGTTTTTGAAACTCATGCTATTGTGCATCCCTCCGGGTAAATTTCCACCTGCTATATCTAAAACAGTAGCGTAAATATCTGCTACATGCACCATGCCTTGTTCTTCCTCATTCTGTCTACTAACTCCTGCTCCTGAAACAATCATTGGAACATGAATACCACCTTGATAAAGGGTATTTTTAGCTTGTTCAAAATCATAATTTTGAATCACTCCTTTGGGTGTACCATTATCTCCAATAAAAATGATGACTGTATTGGCTAAAACTGCTGGTGGAATATTGGCAAATAACCGACCCATTTCATAATCCAAGTTTTCAATCATCGCAATGAATTTCCTGATATTATTATTGGTATTGGTAACAGAATAGGTGCCGCTCGGCGGTACATGGAAAGGGGTATGTGGTGCAACATGAGCCAACCATAAAAACCAAGGCTGTGTTTGTGCATTGATCCAGCTAATCGCACTATTGGTTAAATTTGCCGTAACATATTCTGTTTCTGTACTAACAACGCCATTAGTCACTTTTTCCCAATTATAATAATCATTTACACCAGAACCAAACACCCCTTCATAGTGGTCTACATTATGCTGGGCAGGATGTGAATAATCCTCCGGGCTAGAGATGTGCCATTTTCCCATCACCGCATCGGCATAGGTATTTCCCGTTAATGTTTCTAGTTCTGTAAAAATGGAATTGTGGAAAGTGCTCAAATTCCCCGGAACCGAAACCACCCCCGTTTTAATGCCATATTTACCACTCATAATTGCCCCTCTAGTAGTTGCACAGGCAGGCGTAGCCCATGTATTTTTAAAGGTGATTCCTGTTTGGCGGAGGCTGTCTAGTACGGGTGTGGTAGGCATTCGGGCACTTTGATGATACCCATTCATGGCATCAATCCCTACATCATCAGCGATAACTAATAAAATATTGGGATAGTTCGGATCGGTTTGCGCTTTTGTTGAGGTATGAAAAATTATACAAAAAAATAGACATAGGAATGTCACTGTAATAGACTTTGTGTAGAATTGATGCATAACTTTGGCTTAGTTTTAAGTACTTAGACATAAGATTTAAAACATGAGACGTGAGATAGTTAATTGACTATCAATGAATTATGCTAAATCCAACAATTATTTAATAGACTTGTTCGACGGGTTTCATATTGGGCTAAAATTGGCTCTTTTCTTCCCACTTTATGCCTTTTTTCGGTTACGTAGCTTAGGCTATGCGCCCTCAAAAAGCCTTCAAGTGATTGAAAATAGCTCAATTTTCCTACCAATCTGCCCCCGCCGAACAAGTCTAATTTTGTCTACCTACTTATATATTTAGTTTTTGGTAAAATTTAAAATTTAGTAAGGCTGCTTTGATTTCATTCTTTGGTTTAAAAAACAAGATCAAGTTAACCTTTAAAGGTGGGTATAAATAAGACTACGTGAAAAAATGGGCATGGTTACGTATCAAAATTTATTTTTCCACATCATAGATTCTACGGGCTTGATAGTTCGTTTTGTGTATTTTGCATTGTCTTTTTTATTGTAATAATTAACAACCTCCCCATCAACAGTAAAGTAAATCAATTGTCCGATAGGCATACCCGCATAAATACGCACAGGGTGAATACATGAAATTTCGAGCGTCCAAGTATTGCAAAAACCGACATCGCCCTTACCTGCGGTCGCATGTATGATAACCCCCAAACGCCCGATACTGGACTTACCTTCGAGAAATGGCACATGTTGATGGGTTTCGGTATACTCCTCCGTCACGCCGAGGTAGAGGGTATAAGGTTGTAAAACAAACCCCTCTGGCGGAATAACAATTTCTTGAATTTCATTGTGTTCGCGTGCGTCTAATTCTCTATTTTTATAGGTTGCTAGGTAACGCCCCAAATGCACATCATAGGAATTGGTGCCAAGGCATTTTTTTCGGAAGGGTTCAATAACAATATTGCCATTGTCAATTTCTTCCAAAATACGGGTATCAGATAAAATCATGGTTGGTAAAATAAGTTGGTTGTTGGCTAGAGCAAATGTAGTATTTTTTTGCATAACTACATGTGTTTTAGCGTTTTTTGATAGCAGAAAGACCGTTTTTAACCCAAAAAAAAAGCCACCAACAATTTCTGCTGATGGCCACTTTTAGAAAATAGAACAATTAACGATAATAAAAATTAGCAAAATTGCTTTTTAGAGATTAGACATTTAGAAATGTAAACTTATTTATTCAGCATAAATAACTGAATCTACGAATCACGATTGACCTACCTACTGCATTAGAATCTTTTTGCTCAATAC
>JAHDHV010000497.1 GCA_020631155.1 Bacteroidota bacterium
GCAAGTTAACACTCAAAAAAAACTACTTCTTTAATTTGTGTACCCTTTTGAATAAGTAATGCAGAAATAATAAGTTGAACCATAAAGCCAAAGTAGTTTTGCTTTGTACAAGGCGAAAAACGTAGGCATAGTGGAGCTCTGGCGAGGCTTTTCAACGAAGTACAAGGCAAAATAACAAAGGCGACTGGTTCAACTTATTATTGTAGAATTGCTAATTAAAAAATCTGTGAACAAACAAATTATACATTAAAAAATGCATAAATCACCAATCACTGGTCTACGAATCACTAATCTACTAATCACAAATCCACGAACTGTCAAAATAAGTAAAAATTGTTTGCTTGAAAAGCATGGCATTTGAAACATACCAGATTTTACAGTCTTACATCTTGTGTCTTATATATAAAATTTCATATCTAAAAAATTCCATCAAGCATGAAAAAATACTATCTTTCAATAACCGTTTTACTGCTCATTTTGAGCTTTGCTTCTACCAATTCTTCCTATGCCCAAAAGGAAACGGATAAAACAGAATCCCCCTATTTTTTTGTTAAAAGCGATGATCCGAGTGTAGACCAGTTGCCGTTGAAAGCCACCAGTGTTGAGGCCAATATTGCAGGCGTGATTGCGGATGTATGTGTGAAACAGGTTTATAAAAATGAAGGAAAAAACCCAATCGAAGCGACTTACCTATTTCCTGCCTCTACTCGCGCTGCGGTTTATGGACTGCAAATGACAGTCGGTGATCGGATAATTACTGCGGAAATTAAAGAGAAAGAAAAGGCACGAAAACAGTATGAAAAAGCCAAAAAACAAGGCAAAAGGGCTTCTTTACTCGAACAGCATCGCCCAAATGTTTTTCAAATGAATGTCGCCAACATTATGCCCAATGAAACGATAGAGGTGGAATTGACTTATACCGAAACACTGATTCCAGAGGAAGGCATCTATGAGTTTGTCTATCCAACAGTGGTTGGTCCGCGCTATCAACCAGACGAAAAATCGGACTTAATGGCTAGTAGCAACAACGGTTTTGCCAACAACCCTTACCTGAGTGCGGAGGAAAAATCCACTGCTACTTTTCAAATCCAAAGCAGCATTTCCGCAGGTTTACCCATTGCGCGCATTGCTTCCCCTTCCCACAAAGTAACCGTCAATTACGCCCATAAAACAACTGCTAATATTTCTTTAGATAAAAATGAACAGAACGGCGGTAATAGAGATTATATTTTGCGCTATGAACTGAAAGGCAAACAAATAGCATCGGGTTTGTTGCTACATGAAGGCGATAAGGAAAACTTTTTTATGATGATGGTGCAGCCGCCCAAACGCATCGCTCCTAAATCTATTCCGCCGCGCGAATACATTTTTGTGGTAGATGTTTCTGGCTCAATGAATGGCTTTCCCCTAAGTATTTCCAAAAAATTATTTCGCAATTTAGCCAGTCATCTAAACGCCCAAGATAAGTTTAACTTACTTTTATTTGCTGGCAAATCCGCTTTATTTTCTAAAGAATCTGTCACCGCTTCTACCAAAAATATAGAAGAAGTGATACAATGGATAGATGGTGCGCAAGGCAGTGGAGGCACTCAAATTTTACCAGCCCTACAACGCGCTTTGCAATTAAAACAAGACAGTCATTATGCGACTTCTATCGTGGTGATTACGGATGGTTATGTTACGGTAGAGCCTGAAACCTTCGATTTAATTCGCAACAATTTATCCAATGCTAATGTATTTGCCTTTGGTATTGGCAGCAGCGTAAACCGTCATTTAATTGAAGGCATGGCCTATGCAGGGCAAGGCGAGGCATTTATCGTGACCCAGCGAGACGAGGCAGAAGCACAAGCAGAGCGTTTGCGCCGTTACATCAGTCGCCCCATTTTGACCGATATTTCCCTAGAATTTGACGGTTTTAATGCCTATGATGTGGCGCAACAAAGCTACCCCGACTTATTGGCTGACCGCCCGATTGTTGTTTTTGGAAAATATAAGGGCAAGCCCAAAGGCACGATTGCTTTAAAGGGAAAAACAGGAAAAAACAGTACCTATGTCTATGATGTAGATGTAGCGGAAGCCGCCCAAATAAGTAATACGAACAACCATAAAGCCTTGCGTTCTTTATGGGCTAGAGAACGCATTAGATTATTGAGTGATTATAATGAATTGGCACCACACCCAAAACAAGTTAAAGAAATTACGCAATTAGGTTTAAAATACAATTTATTGACCAAATACACCTCCTTTTTAGCCATAGACAAAGAGCGTGTGAATCCTAATAAACCAACTTCCACCGTGAAACAACCGTTACCATTACCCAAAGGAGTATCCAATCGCGCCATTGGTCTATATGATGAATTGCCTCCTGAAGAAGCTGTTCCCACTGCTGCAATGAGAGTTTATCCCTCTAATGTACCTCCTCCACCGCCGCCACCACCACCACCGCCTGGATTGATTATTTCCGAAGAGCCTGCTGCTACTCCAGAAGAATTAGAAGAACTTATTTTGCCTGAAGAACCTGAGTTTGAAGAAGAAGCCGAAATATTTGGCATTGTAGAGCAACAGCCAGAATTTGTAGGTGGTCAGGATTCGCTATTTGCTTTTTTAGTTAGAAATATCAAATATCCACAAGCAGCCAAAGATAAAAAAGTCGAAGGTACTGTTTATGTTGGTTTTGTGATAGATAAAGATGGCAGTATTAAGGATGTCAACATCAAACGTGGTCTGAAAGGCGATGATGCAGGTTGTCATGCAGAGGCGGTGCGTGTGGTCAAAATGATGCCGAAGTGGAAGCCGGGTAAACAGCGTGGTAAGTTGGTTGAGGTGAATTATACGCTACCGATTAAATTTAAATTGGAAAATAGTGAAACGAAAAAAACACCTAAAGAGGAAGAAGAAGTTTTCCAGATTGTAGACAATATGCCCGAATTTGTGGGTGGACAGGATTCGCTATTTGCTTTTTTAGTTAGAAATATAAAATATCCACAAGCAGCGAGAGATAAAAAAGTCGAAGGTACTGTTTATGTTGATTTTGTGATAGATAAAGACGGCAGCATTACGGATGTTAGCATCAAAAAAGGCATGAAAGGTGATGATGCAGGTTGTCATGCGGAGGCGATGCGTGTGGTCAAAATGATGCCAAAATGGAAGCCGGGAACACATAGAGGAAATAGAAAAGTAAAGGTGGCTTATACTTTGCCGATTAAATTTAAATTGGAAGGTAGTCCATCAGAATGATATATTTGTTAAATCGTTGTAAAGACATAAAATTTTATGTCTTTACGAATCCCCCTCATCAATAAAAATTGATGAGGGGGATTTTTTTTTTTGGTAAAAAAACATCCACCCACCAAATCTACCCCTCCCCTTTCTGGCAAACCAAAATCAATTGATCCGCCCCTAAATCAAAAGATTCCCCCTCAAAGGAGCTAAAGGTATCTATCACATGCAGTTGATGGCGTTGTAATAATTCTACGAGCTCGCGATAGGCATAAATTCGAACGCTACTATAGGAGTGTTCTCTTTTTCCTTTTTCTAAAGTCGTCCATACACTATTCACTCGACTTTGCACATAATCAAACGCTCGTCTTTCCAAAATCACCAAATCTTCCCCAAATTCCCAATAATCTTTATGTGTAAAATGAATCAATAAAGTTTCTAAAACATGCGTATCTAATATAAATAACCCTCCACTTTTTAAAGAATTACTCACTGCCGCTACAACTGCTTCATTTCCGGAGTCATCAAAATAGCCAAAACTACTAAAAATACAGAGTGCCGCATCAAACTTTTCTTTGAAATTCATCTCTCGCATATCCCCCACCACAAACTCTGCATTCACCAGACCTTTTTCTTTCACGCTCTTTTCCGCTTCTGCGATAGCATCTTCATTAAAATCTACCCCTGTTAAATAGCAAGCCTCGTGTCGCTCGGCGATTTCCAACGCAATGCGACCCGTACCACAAGGCACATCTAATATTGTCAACTTCTTTTTATCAGGAATATATTGAGATAATATCCTATCTATAAAATCAGTTTCTAGGTAGGTATCATCTTTAGTTTTGGCCGCTGGTGCTATTTTTGGCCATGCTTCTGTAAAATAGGTTTGCCACCAACTCATATATTTTTTTTACTTTGATAAAAAAATAATCAAAGCGCAAAATATAAAAAATAAATTCTTTTGTAAAAAAATTTTGTGTTTTTTTGTATAAATACGGTATGTTTCAAATACCGAGTTTTTCCACCTAACAGTTTGTGTTTACTTTGACA
>JAHDHV010000498.1 GCA_020631155.1 Bacteroidota bacterium
ACAGGCAGTTGTCGCTGAAAAACTACCATCTGTTGTGGAGGGGCAGGTATTGTTGGTTACGCTGATTACAGGAGCTGTTGGGTTGATACATTCAGGCTCGGGGCAAGCTTCGGCACAAGTAGACCCCTCTTCAGGTACAATGCGATAAGCATCTGCAAAAACCCAATTATTAGCAGCATCTGTATAAGCATTTATACTAAAAATAATCGCTTCTGAATTAGGGGGAATATCATTGGCATCAATAGTATAACAAAACTCTTCCCAGGTAAAATAACTATTTCCTGTGGCGGGTATATTAGACTGTTGTTCAAGTACTGTTTTACTTCCATCTGTATTTCTTGACTCTATTAGCAAGCCAAAATCGTCAATAGAGGCAACGCTGAGACAGGCTTGATAATTACTGCCGCATTGTATAAAAGCATTATTGGTATTGACAATACATAGAAAGCCTTGTGTTCCAATAAAATAATCTCCATTGGGGTTTCCTGAATTATTAGTAGGATCGTAGTACCAACGCATAACAGTTGTGCCATCCCAAATACCAATACCATCACTGATAATTGTTCCAGGATAATCACCTGACAATATTTGATCATAAGGATAAATATCTCCTGCAATATTTTGGCTGCTATCTTCTACCCAGTCTGAATTATTGTTTTCAAATACATTATTGGGGTCAAGTAAATTACAGCTTTGCAAATTATAGGGATAATCATTTATCTTTATAGACGAGATTGAATTTCCCACTTCCAAGTCCCAATCTCCATTAATACCCGTTATATCATCAGAGGCGGCCACACAAACTCCCAAAGCCTTTTCTAAATAAGCAACTGCTGCCCTACCTCTTTCGCCTTTGGCAAATTCGCAACCGTAAATATTGAGCTGTGTGTGTTGTTGTAGATAGTTATTTTCTAACAGCCATTCGGCAATTTGTGGCGGATTTTTCCATTCATTATTAATCCATAAAACACCACTTTTTCCATGAGAAAAAAGCTCAAACTGTTTCGCACTATTTTCATTAGCTACCACTTGTTCAATGCTGTATCCATTTAACAAATTTTCTTCTATATAATAATTTTCATTTAAAAGAGTTGTAGTATTGCCATTGGCAAATATAGTATTTGTATAACTAAAATTGCAAATCAAAATAGTCAGCAAAATTATTTGTATACTTTTAGTAAAGCTTCTCATTATTATAGGATATTTTTTCTTATTAATTAATATTTAAAAATCACAGGCAGTTATGTTTTTTTAAAATATTGAGGTTGGTTGTTAGGGCTAAAAGCTTAATTCAATTCAATTGAGCAAATCATTTAAATGCCTAAAGTCAAATCAAAGGCAATAGTAGTAATATATTAATAAGCGACAGAATTGGCAGGAAATTCAAAGCTATGTACGCACTTATAAGTCTATTGTTAGCAAAATTTGTGTCGTTATTTTTCAAAATGTAGGATTTCAATATCGCAAAACCTATTCATTTTGTTTTTTTTTCTCTTTATTAAAAGTTGATAATTTTTACTTAATAAATGTATTTTGAATATCACAAGCTAACAGAATAATAGCTTCCTAAGCTGTTATTATGAGTATTGATTCTTTGGGATATCTAGTAGATAAATCTTGTTTTTTTTTGGAAAGCTCGATTTTTTTTCTTTGATTTCAAATTTCAGAGTACTATTAGACTTGTTTGGTGGGTTTCATATTGGGATTGGGCTAAAATTGGCTCTTTTCTTCCCAGCAATCTGCCCTCACCAAACAAGTCTAATAATTAAAAATACATTTTCGCATTCATTTAAAAGCAAATATATCTTATGAACAAATCAAGTAACTTATATACGCTTATACATTCACTTAGTAAAAATGAGAAGCGTTTTTTTAAGTTGAATGCTAAATTATATCATTCTAGCACAGATCAAAACTATAAATTGCTTTTTGAGGTTTTAGAAAAAATGCAAGAATATGATAAAGAGGAGCTAATAAAAAAAACAGATCACTTTGTTAGTGAAAAAAGCATAAATGCACTTAATGTATATTTAAAGGATCAGATACTGCAAGCCTTAAAATTGTTTCATCGAAAAAAAAACAAAAAACTTCGTGAATATGATGATATCAGTAGTGTTTATATATTGATTGATAAAAAACAATATGAAGAGGCTCAAAAAAAACTTACTCAACTAGATAAAAAATATACAAACAAATTCAATTACCATGCTTTAATTGACGTTTATAGTGCTATTTTAAAAATAGAAGAATTAACTAGTTCTGGTCAAATAAATTCTTATAAAAAAAGAAAAGTATATTTTAAAAAAATGACAGATTGTATAGAGAATATACAAGAGGAGCTAATAACAAGAAATCAACATAACGAACTCTGCATCCTTTTATATGATGTTAAGCTGCATAAATATGATTTAGATATAAAAATACGTGCCTTTATTAAAAAAATAATACAGGAACATGAAACAAAGAAGGTCAAGAATCATTATACAACTTATCGTCACTGGCACAACTTACACATGGCATATGACTATTTAGGAGATTTTGAAAATGCAGCCTTGTGTATAAATAAGATATTAGAATATAACAATCAACATTCTGAAAGGCTTAGTTTACAAGCTCAATGCCTTTCCTTAATAAATGCTATGACAACTTATACTATAACAAAAAATAAAGATAAGTTTCTGAATGCTCTTCAATCACTCTCTCGTCTTTTGAACATTAAAGGAGAACACCAACTCTATTTTCAATATTGGAGATATGTAAGGGAATTGGAATTTTATTATACATTTCATGAAGATTCAATTCCAGAAAGTCTAATAAATAACATTAATAACATATTGACATCAAAAGTAAAAACTTCGATGAAGAATACAGAAAAAAATGGACTCTGTTTTGCATTAGCACAAGCTTTTTTTATAAGAAGAAATTATGCAAAAGCCCTAAATACACTTGATAAAGTGGTACTAAATAATCATATTCAGCCAGAAGATTTTTACTTTCTATCAATAAAAACAATCCAGATTATTTGTCTTTATGAGCTCAGTGACAATTATTTATTAGAATTAGAAGTAGCTCATTTTAGAAGAAAACTTCAAAGGGATAAAATAAATTCAGAACTAATATTAATATTTATCAATAAAATTAAAAAACTGTCTAAAAGAAAAAAAGAAAAAACGGAACTATATAGAGAAATACATAACTTGTATCACTCCTATCCTGATAGCTATTTGCCTAAACAAAGAGTTTTATTTATTCAACAATGGTTAGAAATAAAATTACCTCAATAATACTATGCTCTTGTAAGCTAACAATTGGATGCAAAAATATTAAAACACTACATAATTAAAAAAGCAAAACAACGCAGAGATTACTTATATCATACAAAAACCCCTCACTTACTCAAAAGTGAGGGGGTTGCTCCAGTTCCTAAATTAAAAAAGCTATACTCTATTTTACATGAAATACTTTATTAATTCTTAATAATGGTTACACCCAAGCATTTAACAGGCGCACAAGTTGGGCAATCTCCTTCTTCTACAATAATGGGGCAACACATTTGGTTAGTGCAGCCTTCCCCTAGTAAACCATCATTAATCGTATAGTTGTACTCACCTACTTCTGTTACCAAATAGGTCTCATTTGTTGCACTGCTAATGGCTACTCCATCTTTATACCATTGGTAACTGGCTTCTCCACTTTCGGCAGTTAGTGTGACGCCTGTATCACTACAAGGCAATGGTACTGGTACACTTACACATGCCGTATCCTCATTGTTATCCATATCCGTTTCTGTTTCAGTGATGCTGACTGTTGCGGTATTGGTTAAAGAGCCAGACTCGGTGAGTTGGATGGTTAAGTTTAAGCTTACTATTTCGCCTGCTGCCATATCGCCGACTGTCCAAATACTTGTTCCACTGTCATAAGTGCCACCACTATCGTCGCTCACATAAACAGAACCGTTTGGCAATATATCAGTGACTGTCGCGCCTGTTACCGCATCGCCATTATTGGTAACAGTGATGGTGAAAACAACATTACTGCCGACTGTGGTTTGGGCTTGGTCTACCGTTTTGGTGAGAGAAACATCGTAGGTTGAAGGTGTTGTACAATCTTGTAAAATGGCTGTTACTTCATTGGAATTGGTACTAAAACAAGTCGCATCGGCATCGTCTACACAACGAGCAAGCGCATTTGTGCCATCCGCCCAAGTGGGTGCTGTTGTTGACCATGTTGCCCCACTGTCAGTACTCCATTCTATAGTACTAC
>JAHDHV010000499.1 GCA_020631155.1 Bacteroidota bacterium
TCTGATGTCATATCGCTAATATACAAAATATTCCTAATCTACCATTGTCAAGTATGAATTACAAATTACGAATTTTTCCATACTTAAAATACTGTTCCCTTTAATCAAACAGTTTGTAGATTCGTGATTAGTAGATTCGTTTTTGAACGTTTTTTTCTGATTTTTGACCACATGCATATGGTCAAGTATGACAACAACTTTAGCCGCCCTAACATCAATTAAATTTAATATTTGTTTTTTTTAAAAAAGATATTTAAGTACCTAAACACAAATAATCGACACATTTTTGATAGGTTCTTATTGTTGATTACTGCCGTTTTGTATTTGATATACTTTTGTAAGCAACTATGTACTTATATGGCATTAACGGTAATGCCTCTGCCCCATCCTTCGTTAGAATTTTAGGGTTGCGTTTAAAACTCCTATTTGGAGTCATGGGTTGAGCAAATAAGGATAATTCCTTACACTCAGATATACCTTGCTTCAAAACAGCAAGACTTTAAAAACCAAATATCTAAAAAACCAAATATCTAAAAAGCCAAAAAGCCAAAAAGCCAAAAAGCTAAATATCTAAAAAGCTAAATATCTAAAAAGCCAAATATCTAAAAAGCCAAAAAGCCAAATATCTAAAAAGCCAAAAAGCCAAAAAGCTAAATATCCAAAAAGCCAAAAAGCCAAAAAGCTAATTTCTACGGAATACTCCTAAAAATGGTATTTCGCAACAACATTTCCAGAGCTAAAAAAACTGCTGCAAGGATGGCAAAGAAATGGAATTGTTCAGTATATCTTTTAAATGCTGACACCTCCATTTCCGTTTTTTCCAACTGATCAATTTCTTTATAAATAGCTCGCAGGCTTTTATTATTGGTTGCCCTAAAATATTTCCCTTGCGTCAAAGCTGCAATTTCACGCAATAAGTCTTCATCAATTTGCACATCCATATATTGCGTTACTGTTCTGCCAAAAATATCCTTCATCGGATAAGGGGCTTTGCCTTGTGTACCAACGCCAATGGTATATACTTTTACATCAAATTGTTTAGCAGTTTCGGCAGCCGTCATCGGGTCAATAAATCCTGAATTATTGACCCCATCGGTCAGCAAAATGACGACTTTGCTTTTGGCTTCGCTATCTTTAAGACGAGTTACAGCAGTAGCCAAACCCATACCGATAGCTGTTCCGTCTTCTATCAAACCGCTTTTGATTTCTTGTAGCAAGTCTTTTAAAACGCCCTGATCAGTAGTGACGGGGCATTGCGTAAAGCTTTCTCCTGCAAAAACGACTAAACCAACCCTATCGTGTGGTCGGCCTTCAATAAATTCTTGCGCCACTTTTTTGGAAGCTCCTAATCGGTCGGGCTTAAAATCTTGCGCCAACATACTGCCCGACACATCCATTGCCATGACAATATCAATGCCCTCTGTTGTTATTTTTTCCTCATCCAAAACATTTTGTGGACGTGCTAGAGCAATGGTTAACATTAGAAAGGCAGCAATTTTTAATACCGTTAATAGTGGGCGTAAAATCGCTTTCCAAGAACGCGTAGTTGCCACTGCCGATAGTGAGGACATACGCAATTCGGGGTATTGTTGTCGGTATTTGAGCCATTGCCAAAGCAAGAGTAAGGGTAACAATACTAGCAAGCCTAAGAAAATAGGATTGGCGAAAACAATGTCTTTAGGTATCAACTCCAAATTTGTTGTTTGTGTTTTGGCTGTTTAGCCTTTTAGAAATTAGTAATCAGAAATTAGCTATTGGCGATCAGTTATTTAAACAAGTGAATTGGCAAATATTTGATGCAAATCAATACTCCATCCACTTCCTAACATTTTGTTTCTAAAATTGCTATTTGGCTATTTAGACTTTTAGCTCTTTAGCTTTTAGAAATTAGTGATCAAAAATCAATCTTTTTTATGGTATTATTGATAGCTAAAGCCATCATTGCAGAAATTACCCAAAAAGAAAACCTTTATCAAGGAATTACTCTAATCACCCATCACTGAACTGCAAATAATGAATCAACTAACTGTTAAGTGCCAAGCACTAATTAATTGTGCACAATTTTGTTCTAAAGTATTGACTTTCATTACTCTAATCAAACAAAGAGTCCCGTTTAATTATTGTGTAGTACTTATTGGCAAACAGCTTAGTTAAAAAGTACATTTGAAACTTATCAAATGCCTGCAAATTTAAGCATAATTTTTTGAATGTTTAGGAAGGATGTAAGAGTTGCCTAATGTTGAGCTTTGGATTCTTTTACTTTTTAACTTTTTTTAAGAAAAATAGTGGAAAGTAAGTAGATAAATTTTTCCAAAAAAAATCCCTTCTTTCATCTTTTTCGGATGAAAAAAGGGATTTTTTTATTGGGAAATGATATTATCATAGAGACAATTCACGAATTGTCTCCACAATAACGCAATAATTTTATACTACTTCAAAACATCCAAAATACCTTGCTCTAGCTGTTGAAAATCGGGATTTTCAGCAACAATATTGCCGTTATGATCCAACAAAAAGATAACAGGCAACATTTCGGCATTGTAATCTGATAATAAAGGCGACTGCATACCGCGATCATCCAGCAAATGATAAGGTCCTTCTAGTTGTTCTTGAGCCAACACTTCTTTCCATGCAGCTATCTGAGTATCAAAGGCTACCGTATAAAATGCTAAACCTTTATCCGCATATTGTTGATGCAGTTTTTTCAAGTCTGGATAATTGGCACGCGCCTCACTACTCCATGCTGCCCAGAGGTATAAAATAGTCGGCTGTCGAACGGTAGACAATGGCACAACCATGCCTTTGGTATTTTGTAGCGCAATTTCAGGTGCAACCTGCCCTACCATTGTTTGCTTCAATACGGGCAATTTTACCAAATCCATCATCACAGGTTCCTCAATATCCTCCTCCTCATCAAATTCGAGAGCTCTTTCGGCCATTGTTGGCATTAGCTGTGCAACTTTAGGCACTTCTGGCGCACCAAAAACATTAAATGCAATTGGGTCCGTTGCTTTTCGAGTAACAATAAAAGCATCTAAATAGCCTCTTTGTCGAGTTGTTGCTAGATAACTACCCGCCTGTTTTCGAGTGGCATATTTCCCTAATAATAAACGCTTTAGGCCGTTAACCGTATTTTCGGCATCCAAAATACCTAAATCTACTAAATTGCTAAATCGCCCAAAATCAACGGCATTAAACACCCCCAACTGTATGCGGAAAAACTGGGCTAATTCGTCAACAGGCGGTGGAATTGCTGTGGGCGGTGTATAGGGCTGCGGCTTGCCTGTAATCACTCGTTTAACACGATAAGCTTCTACATAACCCCGTTTTCGCACCTCTGCCAGCACTTGTTTAGACCCTTTATTGCTAAATGTGCCAAGTAACACTCGATACAAACTCGCATTGGCTTGTTCTGCTTCCAATTGACCAAGATCGGCGAGATCGTTAAATTTTTCTATTTTTGGAGAGCGAAAAACACCCAATTGTATTTTGTAAACCGCCGTTAAATCGGGTTGAATAACAGGGGATTGTTTAGGTTTTTTGGGCTGCATCACAATCACTGGAGGCTTAGGCGGAGTCGGCGGCGGCAAAGGGGCAGGCGGCGGCGGAGCAGTAACAACGGGCGGTGGAGGCGGTGCTGGTGTATAAGATTTAGGTTTGGGTTTTCTTTTGCCTGTCTTTAATCGTCCTAATTCGGCATCCAACTGTCTATAGGTCATATTAATGCCTAAAATTTTGCCTTGTGCATCCAACAAAAAGGAAGAAGGAATACTTTGTATATTATATTTAAACCAATATTCAGAGTAATAAGAATCTGTGTCTACCACATGAGTATCCCAACTCAGTTGGGCTTCTCGGATTCGCCTTTTCCATTTATTTTTATCTTTGTCAAAAGCAACACTAAAAAAGGTGAAGTTATCGGCATCTTTAAAAGCATAATTTTTGTATTTATTATACAAGCGTACATATTCGGGATTTTTCACTACATTACAAGCAACGCACCAAGTAGACCAAAAACTTACTAGAATTAGCTTGCCTTTTTGCGAAGAAAGCTTTAGGGTGCGTCCATTTAAATCGGGGAGTGATATTTCGGGGGCGCGATCCCCGATTTTTAAACGAGTAGGTGTTGACGAAGCGGGCACACTAACGAGCAACACCAAGAGCATCATCATTTTTACAAAGTGTTTAAACATAGGGTTTTGTTGTATTTGTTTGAAGAAATAGATAAAGAGGCAGCTTGTTTAGTGATTTCGTTTAGGGGA
>JAHDHV010000500.1 GCA_020631155.1 Bacteroidota bacterium
AACGGACAGCCCGACCCCGATGATTGAGCATTAGGAGCGTCAGCGACTTTTGCGAAACAGAGGGGATTGCCCCATTTTAACTTAAAGTCAAGTTATGTTACTCTCAAAAAATAATTTTCCATTTTCATCTTTCCACTTTCAATTTACCTAACTCCAAAATAGTTCCTATAGAACAACAAAAAATCACACAATTTTCCTATCTTAGTCTCCTCAAAAGTCATATTTCATCAACAATTAATATACAGCCATGCAACAGCTATCCTCGCAAGATGCTTTATATGTTTATTTAGAAACGCCTAAAATGCCCTTGCATATTGGTGGTCTCTATATTTTTGGCATAGAAGACGGGAGCAAAGAGTTTGATTTTCAGGATTTTAAAAATTACCTAAAAGAGCGATTGCATTTGTCGCGCATTTTTCGGCAGCGGCTAGTTGAAGTACCCATGCATTTGGGCAAACCGTTTTGGGTAGACGATCCTGATTTTGACTTAGACCATCATCTGTTTCATGTGGCACTACCTAAGCCGGGCAATCTCCGTACTTTGGCGAATCTTGCAGCACAAATTTACAATCCACCAATGGATAAAAGCCGACCCCTATGGAAATTAACCTTTGTTACGGGTCTAGATAGTATAGAGGGGCTACCAACAAAGGATGCTTTTGGCATGATTGCCCAAGTACATCACTCTATGATTGATGGAAAGTCGGGGGTAGAAATTATGAACGCTATTTTGCATCTTGGTCCTACACCGCCGAAAGTTCGTCCACCTAAAGAGGAATGGAAACCTGAGCGTATTCCCACAGGTGTAGAGTTGATGACGCGCAGTTATGGCAATGCGTTGAGTACGCCTTTAAAGTTTTTTAATTTTGTAAAAGACGCTGCGCCAAAGGCTTTTGATGTTGCTAAGGAGTTGTCGAGTGAAATATTGAAATTGCCGACTTTTAAAACAACAGCGCAAAAAACAGGCAATGTTCCCAAAACGCGTTTTAATGTGCCTGTAACGGGGCGTAAAATTTTTGGGGCAACAGATATTCCATTATCGCAAATTAAGGCAGTTAAAAATAAGGTGGAAGGGGCAACAGTAAATGATGTTTTATTGGCAGCTTGTGGCGGAGCTTTACGCCGTTATTTGCTCGAAAAAGAGGAATTGCCAGAGGATTCTTTAGTAGCTGTTTCGCCAATTTCGATACGAGCGAAGGACGAGCAGGGAAAAATGGGTAATCGCATTTCGGCGATGTGGGTCGCTTTGGCAACTGATACGAAGAACCCGTTGAAGCGTTTGAAACGGATTTGTAAAAAAACAAAAGCCTCAAAAGCGGTTGGAAAAGCCATAGAAGCGGATAAAATTATGGAGTTTGTGCCTTCGGAAGTTGCTGCTTTGGCCAGTCGTTTGTATACAAAAATGGGGGTATCCGAAAAGCACAAACCGTTTTTCAATCTGATTATTACTAATGTGCCTGGGCCGCCTATTCCTCTGTATATGAATGGTTTCCGTCTGCTAAATCACTATGGTTTTGGGGCGGTTTTTGATGGTATTGGTATGATGATCGTGATTTTTAGTTATGCAGGAAATGTGTCTATATGTGTGACTTCTTGCGAAGAAATCATTCCAGATATAAAGACCCTCACCAATTATATTCGCACAGAAATGAATGCATTAAGTGAAGCCTTAGAACTAGAAACGCATGAAACTAATGTGTGATATTTTTCGTATATCAAACAAACAGTAATTTTTCGATGAACTTATCCATTGCGAACTTTGAACAGGTGTCTAATCCGTCCATGCTACTACTGATTACGGAGCCGGGGCGAGCATTAATAGAACTGGGTAAATATTTCAACCAAAAAGAAATATTAGACAATGCACCTATAGGAGACGGGCATCCCGTTGTAGTCTTACCCGGTTTTATGACGAGTGATAAATCTACCTTTTTGCTCCGAAAATTCATTCGAGAGTGTGGTTATGCTTGTAAAAAGTGGGGGTTGGGGCGCAATTTAGGGCAGTATGAAGACCCTATGGTGATTGCTGAACCCATTCAAAAAGTATATGAGCAGTACGGGCAGAAGGTTAGTTTAATTGGCTGGAGTTTGGGCGGCATCTATGCGCGTGAAGTTGCTCGGCATTTTCCAGAAGCCATTCGACAGGTCATAACATTAGGCTCGCCCTTTCAGGGAGTGACCAAAACAAACAATGCTAAATGGCTGTATGAGTTGATTCACAATAAAAAAGTATCGGACATCAACCCTGATTTGCTCAAGGATATGCATTTGACACCGCCTGTCCCTTGCACCGCCATTTATTCCAAATCAGATGGGGTAGTGCCTTGGCAATACTGCATGGAAGAAGCAACAGCAGGGGTGAAAGCGCAAAATATTGAGGTGAAAGGCAGTCATTGGGGCTTGGGGTATAATCCTGCGGTTTTGCTGTGCATCGCCAACCGACTGGCGCAATCCCCTAAGGAATGGCAGCCATTTAAACCGCAAGGCCGACAGCGTTTGTTGTATCCTAGCTTGTTTCGGAGGGTAATGTAGAGACAATTCATGAATTGTCTTTACATGAACTGTCTCTACCTACAAAATCCTACTTATGAATATTTTTACACCCAATAGTCATTGTTTCGTATAGGGAACGAATGTCAATTGGTTCGCAGCCTGTGCCGTTAAATTCTTGTTTTAAGGTCAATTCATAGAGAACACATCTACCTGTATCATTCTCTTTAGCAGCGATTTGTGCTTTCTGCCATTTGTACAAAGGCAAGCCTGTTAGTTCATGTTTTACCATTTTCCAACTAGCTGTTAGTAAAACAATTCTTTGGGCATCGCTTACATTTTCCTTTTTATATTTCTGGAAAAATTGCTTGAATTTCGCAGATAATTGTGGGTCGGTGGAAACGGCTTTAGCCATGCGTTTGGAGTCGAGAAATTCGGCATCATTAACAGCAACCATTTTTTCAACGCCTTCCTTACCTCCCAAACCGGCCATCGCCGATTTTACTGCGCTAATATGGCTGTTATACTGACTTTTTTCGGGAAAAACTTTACTAGCCGCATACCAAAACCCTTCCATTGACAGCATTTTCTGGTAAGCAATACGTGGAGAATTGCCCTTTTTAGTGGCTTCGGTTTTTTGTTTTTCCAGAGATTGTGTAAAATTGGCATCTGCTTCTGCCACTTTTTGTTGATACGCATCAAAAGTTGTACTGGCAAAGTGGGCTTGCTCTGGTGCCGTTTTCGTTTTAATTTTTGTCAAGCCATCATGCAGTTGAGCATCACCAATAAAGGCATCTACTGTGCTTTTGAAATTGCTAATAGGGTCTTCCATATCATAATCTTCCCCACCAAAATAATCAACTCCATACGATTGTAGTGTTTTCAGGAAATTATTGACCTTATAGTATAGCGCAACATTATCGTCAACGGCTTGTTCATCGGCGGCGAGACTGCCTTTTTCTTTTTCCAAAAGAGAACGCAATTCAGCAGCTTTGGCAGGGTCGTATTTTTCAACTTTTTTAAGGCTAGATTCGGCGCGCTCCAAAGCTCCTGCTCTTGTTCTAAGATTATCGGCGGTGCTTGCGGTTGCTATGTGTTTGTTAAAACTTTTAATGTGTACGGCTGCATGTTTCTGGTTTTTGTTGGAAGATACTTTTTGTTTTTGGGCTTCAAATTCTGATCTTAATTCGCTGCCCAATGTAGCATCTTTTCCTTCAATGTATTTTAATTTTGTTTCTGCATTGCTTATTTTTCCCTGCTCCAAATATTTATAAAAAGATTTAACTGCACTGTCTACCGCTTTGTCATTAGCATTGCTTTTGCTGCTACTAGAAACAGCCGTTTTGTTAGTGGTGGCCTTTGTTTTAGCTGCATCCAAACGCGTCTTTACACTTTCATATTCACTGCGTAATTGTTGACCAAGTGCTGCGTCTTTTCCTTCAATATATTTTAATTTTGTTTCTGCATCTTTGAGGTATTTAATGTTTTTTTCCGCTTTGGCTAAATACTCTCTAAAATATTTAACATTTCTTTCCGAAGCACTTTTACCTGTATTTGCCGTAGGAGGAGGCGTTTCTTTTTTCGCTACTGTTTTAGCAGCAGGGGCAGTACTGTCTGAATCCCCTTTGACTTTTGTTAATTCTGCTTGTAGTTCGGCAGCTACAGCGGCATCTTTACCTTTAAGATAGTTCACTTTTTTTTCTGCATCTTTCCAATATTTAGGGTCTTTTTTACCTTTTTCTAAATATTTATAAAATGATTTTACATGA
>JAHDHV010000037.1 GCA_020631155.1 Bacteroidota bacterium
GGGAGCAAAAAACGCCAAAAGCAATCGTCAATTTTATCTTGACTGACTACTAAGGCAAAAGTATATATTTCCTATTAATTATCAAATTTTAGGCAAGTTTTTTTTGGGAAGAAAAAGAAAAAGCATAGGAAAACAGAGCAAAAAACGCTTTATTTTCCTATGCTTTCACACATCACAACTATCTCAATATCAATATTTAATGAGTTTTTTCACCTGTACTCCTCCCCCATTTTGACGGCTTACTTTGATAAAGTATAAACCTTTGGGGTATTGTTCCAAATTTAATATTTGTTCGCCATTTAGTTCGCCGCAGTATATTTGCGTGCCTTGAAGGTTGTAGAGGTGTAGGTTTAGGGGGGCTTTCTCTGCTGACTTTATGAGTAGTTTTCCGGGGGTTGGGTTGGGGTAGAGGGAGAAGGTTGGTGATAAGAATCCTTTACCAACTTTGCAATCGGAGATGGAGATAGAATCTATTTTTACACACCCAATGAAATCCGTTATTTCAACATATAAAACACTTTGTCCTTCTTCAAAATATGTAATCCCATGATAAGTATTGTTACTCCACTTAATCCTATAAGTATAATCTGGAAATGGTACGCCGCCACTAATCTTAACTTCCACACCTCTACCTATACATTCAATTTCAGTTGTAAGTGGTTCTATAGTCACAACTGTATCTCCTATATATTCTTCATGTAATAAGTTTATTTTACTTGTATCAATAGGACAATTAATTTGTCCTGGCAATTGTTCTACAAAACCAACATAAACAGAGTATACACCTGGTTCTAAACAAGGGAATCGATTGTCTGTACAATAGGTTTCTCCACCATCAATAGAATAAATGTAATTGAAGGCATCACAAACCTTATTTTCTTCACTACTGATACTAAAACCGTTTGGACAAGTTGCCCCTATTTCTATACACAAATTATCTACAAACCCAATAATATCACTTGATTGATAAAATTGAATTTCAAACCTTGGCTCACATCCAAGACAACGGGCTTTAGATAATTCAAAGCTTTGAGCACCACAACGGCTTTGATCAGAAATGGTAAATTCAAGTGGCTCTTCTTCAATATCAATTACTTTAGTAACTGTAGCGAATTCTTCCACACCATTAAACTCATATGGGGGAAGACCACCCTGAACATTTATCGTTAATAATAGTTTGTTTTTACTAATACATCTTACTATAGTATCTATTTTTAAAGGTTCTAATACTTGTAATTGAGCTTTAGTTGCTTTTACACATGAGGTGTCGGAAGGCTTACACTCAAGCACATATATACCTGTTGGTGTTTGGTCATCAGGAAATAAGTTACTAATAGGAGTTCCATCCCTTTCCCATTGAACTTCACGTTCATTATTCATAAGCAAGGTATTTAAATTTACTTTTTCTCCATTACAAATAATGGTATCATAAGCTTCTTTGAATCCTAAATAGGGGATTTGTTGAACTACAAAAGGTACTTTTTCACTTTCACAGTTTCCCATCTTCTGCATTACGAAATAACTACCAGCATTAATATCAATTAAAATATCTCCTTTATATACCATAACACCATCACTATCATACCAATAGATTTCTGAGCCTGTCATCTGATTTTCTATAGTAATGACAATCTCCTCTCCTATACAATACTTTTGAAGTCCACCTATCATTGGTTTTTCTGGTACATCTTCTATTGTTATTTTTCTAGCACTACTTTCACATCCATTAACTGTTTGTGTTAGATAATAAGTACCTACAAAATCAGGCAGTATTACTGGGTTATTTCCTGAAAAAATAATATTTGATAACACAGTATCACTATAAAGTGTAAATCCATTACCATTAAAATAAAGGTCTTTTTGCTCCCCTAAACAAAAAGTGAGACTATCTAGTACCCCTTCTCCATTTGGTAAGGGCGGTCTTTTCTTAAGTTCAATAGTCATTATTTTACTTATACAAGAATATGTACTACTATCTCCTTCTATATACTGTACCTCAACGTCTAAAGGTAAATTATTAATCGGATAATATAAAGTATCTTCTTTTATTTCCAAGCTCGCTACGTCTAAAGGTTTAATTAATTCAAAGTAACCTCCATCGCTATCATCTAACTCATAAAATTCCTGTAAATTGATAAAGGAAAAATCAAAAGCACAAATAATAGTATCAATGAGATTCTCTGACACTCCTTCGCCAATTGATGATGGTAGTCTTTCCTTAAGTTCAATCGTCATTACTTTACTGATACAAGAGTAAACACTACCATCTCCCCCTATATATTGCACCTTAACATCTAGTGGTAAAGTATCAACTGGATAATGTAAAATATCCCCTTTTATCTCCAAGCCTTGTACTTCTAAAGGTTCGATCAGGTCAAAGTGACCTTCTCCATTTATATCTAAACCATAAAGCTCTCGTAAATTGATATTAGGGAAAACATAAGCACAAATAGTCGTTGTATCTTCAAAAGATTCAATATTTTCATCACTTTCATAAAAAGAAATAGATTTTTGTTCTGAAAAAGACCAACACCTTTGTAAGTAACCTACTTCTACCTGTAATTGAATTTCATCTCCTACTTTAATTTTAATACTATCAAGATTTAGTATCCCACTACCAAGGCTATCTGTCTGTATTTCACATCCATTACATATCCAATTGATGTATTCCTGTAATTCATTAACTTGATTATTGGGGGAAAAAGTAGATACTAAAGCATCAAATATTTCTTTGATATCATCTATATTATCTAGTGTTAAAATAAGGTTTTTTTGTTCCAAACAAATGTTATTTGGAATTTGAAAGGTTGGTTCAATATAGGGATATACTTGAACAACAACACTTTCACATATTTCACAACCATCATAAGGAACATTTTTCAAACAAATCGTAAGTGTATGCATTCCAGCAATTGTTTTAGAAGGGTCAAATGTAATTGTATTGCCATCACTATTTATCAATACACTATCATTCATAGAACCATTCCATAACCACTCTATATTTTCTGGCCCCGATGTATCTTCTCCACCCCATGTAACACTTACCTCCATTAAAGTATCGCTTGTGCAAACTCTAATATCATCAATATTATCAATACTGTCAAGGGGAAAATATCTTCTCTTAATAATATTACAAACACTATCTTTTTCGCTACACTGACCAACATAACTAAAGCCGTCTTTCTCTATATTTATATCTAGTTCTGGATATAAATAAGGTTCTCCTTCAACTTTTTTTTCGCAACCATTATCATCTATAAATGTAATAGACCAAGAACTATTTGCATCCACTAAAATAGTTAATGTGGTAGTGGTCAACTCAAAAGAATTTGTAAGTTTAGTTCCATCTTCTTTATAAATAGCCCCATCCCATTCTCTAATAACATAATTTTGAGTTGGATCGAAGCTTGGCAAACCACCTTCTAAACCAATAGTAACCTTGAATTGTCCTAGATATTTTTCATCTGAAAGTTCTGTACAATCACTATGGTTTTCTATATCTAATGTATTTCTACAAGGTTTTTTAAAACAAGTTTCCTCAATAATTTCAGCTTCTATATCACAAACATAAGTATTATCACAATCAATATTCCCAGTAATTTCATAAACATAACATCCATAAGAACTTTCAACAATAAACTTAGTTGTTTTTTCTTCAATAGTACCAGATTGTGGATTAGCTTCATAACTCCCACCAGCATAGGGTTCTATTTTATCCTGTTCACAGTAATTTTTTAGTGTTATTATACAACCATCTTCACTAACTTCTGTTACAATATCTTCTAAAGGTTTTGGGAAAATATTAACAATAAAAGTTATTGTTTGCTCACAATTCAACCATATATAACGCAAAGTATATTCCTTTCGCTCAACTTCGCAATTTTTTGTATTCTTTAAATCAACTAACTCCAATTTAAAACCGCGAACTGTATTAGCTATATCACCTAGCCACCTTGCATCATTAGGATTAGCTGTTCCACCACTATCTACTACTTCTAAAGTAGTAGATTCACCAGAACATATATTAAATTGAGTACGATTATCAATTGCTTCTAAAATAGCACAACCGCCTCCAAAACAATTTGTATTTTTCTCAATACTATCACTACTACAAATACCATCACTAACTGTAAAAATTATTTCCTCACTAACATTTTTACCCGATTTAGGGCTTGTGCAATAGCTATCTCCCTTAACTTCACTTCCTCCTTTTACGGCATAACTGACATCAAATGTAGGACATGTTTCTAAATAAATACAACATCCTTCTTCTCTAACTGTTATTAATTCATCACTAGCTGGGTCAGGTAGAACAGTTACTTTAAAAGTGATTTCACTTTGACCACAGCTTTGTACATTTTCTGATGAACGAGCTTTAAATGTATGTCTAATACCATCACACTCTGTTGTATTAACAAAAGTATTGGTATTGAAAATAAGTCCATTAGCTACTGTATTGCCATTTTTATCTTCCCAAATCACGTTTTGTTCATCAATACTTCCTTTTAACTCAACTGATAGAGTTGCACTACTCTCAGAACAAACAGAATGGTAAGATGATTCTCCTTCAGGTAATTGAAGATAAACTCCTATCACATCACCTTTACAAGAACAATCTTCTCGCAGTCTATCATTTTCTGTACATGAATTACCATCATCACAAGCATCTCCTATTTCACCACTCACCAATACTGTTACCTGATCAGTAGCTGTACAACCTGCACTATTAGTTACTGTTACTGTGTAGATTGTAGTTTCACTTGGGCTAACGATTACACTTGGGCTAGTAGCACCTGTACTCCACTGATAAGTACCTTCCCCTGTAACTGTTAAGGATGTAAGAGCACCTTCACAGATTGCCTGATTCTCTCCTGCGTCTACTGTTAATGTAGTTACAAAAACAGTCACCTGACCTGTAGCGGTACAACCTGCGCTATTGGTTAAGGTTACTGTGTAAGTCGTCGTCTGAATTGGCGTAACTACGATACTAGAACCTGTAGCACCTGTATTCCACTGGAAGGTGCCATCACCACTTGCTGTTAAGGTAGCACTCTGACCAACACAAATCGTCTGGTCGGGTCCCATCACTACATTTGCTGTAGTAACATTTACGGTTACCTGACCTGTGACAGTACAACCTGCGCTGTTAGTTACTGTTACACTGTAAGTTGTCGTTTGGGTTGGATTGACAACTATTGAAGCACCGCTTTGTCCGTTACTCCACTGATAGTTACCATCGCCACTTGCCGTCAATATTGCATTTGAACCTAAACAGATCGTCTGATCTGGTCCCATTACTACATTGGCATTGGTAACAAATACGGTTACTTGGCCTGTAGCTGTACAACCTGCATTATTAGTTAAGGTTACAGTGTAAGTCGTCGTCTGAATTGGCGTAACTACGATACTAGAACCTGTAGCACCTGTATTCCACTGGAAGGTACCATCTCCACTTGCTGTAATTGTCGCACTCTGACCTAAACAGATTGTCTGGTCTGGTCCCATTACTACATTCGCATTAGTAACAAAGACAGTTACTTGACCTGTAGCCGTACAGCCTGCGCTATTCGTTACTGTTACGGTGTAAGTTGTGGTTTGGGTTGGATTAACAACGATACTAGAACCACTCTGACCTGTATTCCATTGGAAGGTGCCATCGCCACTTGCCGTCAATGTTGCACTTGAACCTAAACAGATCGTCTGATCTGGTCCCATTACTACATTGGCATTGGTAACAAATACGGTTACTTGGCCTGTAGCTGTACAACCTGCATTATTAGTTAAGGTTACAGTGTAAGTCGTCGTCTGAATTGGCGTAACTACGATACTAGAACCTGTAGCACCTGTATTCCACTGGAAGGTACCATCTCCACTTGCTGTAATTGTCGCACTCTGACCTAAACAGATTGTCTGGTCTGGTCCCATTACTACATTCGCATTAGTTACAAGTACAGTTACTTGTCCTATAGCGGTATCTCCTGTTGCAGTAGTTAGAGTTACAGTATAAGTAGTTGTTTGGATTGGAGTAACGATTATAGACGAGCCACTTTCGTTAGTACTCCACTGAAAAGTACCATTACCACTTGCGGTAACCGTCGCACTTTGACCTAAACAGATTGTCTGGTCGGGTCCCATCACTAAATTGGTATTTGTCGTAATAACATTTACGGTTACTTGACCTGTGCCTGTACAACCTGCGCCGTTTGTTAATGTCACAGTGTAAGTAGTTGTTTGGGTTGGCGTAACAACGATACTAGAACCTGTTTGTCCTGTACTCCATTGAAAAGTACCATCACCGCTTGTGGTAAGCGTTGCACTTTCACCTAAATTAATAGTCTGATTCTGTCCCATAACAACAGTAGGATTGCTTACAAATACGGTTACTTGACCACTTGCCATACAACCTGCACTATTGGTTACGGTCACTGTGTAGGTTGTAGTCTGTGTTGGTGTAACACTAATTGTAGAGCCAGTTGCGCCTGTACTCCACTGGAAGGTACCATCTCCACTTGCAGTAATTGTGGCACTTGTTCCTGAACAGATCGTTTGATCTGGTCCAGTTACTATATTAGCATTAGTTACAAATACGGTTACCTGACCTGTGGCAGCACCTCCTGTTGCAGTCACAGTGTAAGTAGTTGTTTGGGTTGGGGTAACAACTATAGATGAACCGCTTTGACCAGTATTCCACTGGAGCGTACCATCGCCACTTGCAGTTAAAGTAGCACTTTGACCTAAGCAGATCGTTTGGTCGGGTCCCATTTCTAGATTTGCACTAGATATAAATACTGTTACCTGACCTGTAGCGGTACAACCTATGTTGTTAGTTATTGTAACTCCATAAGTTGTAGTTTGTGTTGGATTAACAACGATTGACGAACCACTTTGACCAGTACTCCATTGAAAAGTACCATCACCACTTGCTGTAAGCGTTGCACTTTGACCTGAATCAATAGTTTGATCTGGTCCGATAACAACATTAAGATTGCTTACAAATATGGTTACTTGACCACTTGCCATACAACCTGTACTATTGGTTACGGTCACTGTGTAGGTTGTAGTCTGTGTTGGTGTAACACTAATTGTAGAGCCAGTTGCGCCTGTACTCCACTGGAAGGTACCATCTCCACTTGCAGTAATTGTGGCACTTGTTCCTGAACAGATCGTTTGATCTGGTCCAGTTACTATATTAGCATTAGTTACAAATATGGTTACCTGACCTGTAGCTATGCAACCTGCGCTATTGGTTACTGTTACGGTGTAGGTTGTTGTTTGTGTGGGATTTACAAAAATTGTTGAACCCGCTTGTCCTGTATTCCATTGGAAAGAACCATTACCATTTGCAGTAATTGTAGTGTTCTCCCCTAAACAGATCGTCTGGTCGGGTCCCATCACAACATTTGCTGTAGTAACATTAACCGTCACCTGACCTGTCGCTTGGCAATCACCATTACTGGTGACTGTTACTGTATAAGTTGTTGTTTGGGTAGGATTGACAACGATACTAGAACCACTTGCCCCTGTATTCCATTGGAAAGTGCCATTGCCACTTGCTGTAATTGTAGTACTATAGCCTAAACAGATCGTCTGGTCGGGTCCTGTTTCAACATTGGCATTAGTTACAAATACGGTTACCTGATCCATTACTTCACAACCAGTTGAACTGGTCATAGTTACAGTATAGGTTGTTGTTTGGGTTGGCGTAACTTCGATATTTGCTCCTGTTTGACCTGTACTCCATTCGTAATCTTCTTTGCCATCCTCCGCTTCACCACGTACTGCCATTAGTTCGGCAGTTTGCCCTAAACAAATTGTTTGATCCGCTCCTGCATTTACAGTAACTTTTTTGACAGTAATGGTAATTTCATCAGTCTCTGTACAGCCTTGTTCTGTTGTTAGAGTAACTCCATAAGTATTTGCTTCATTCACTGTAATAGCCGAGCTTGTTGCACCTGTACTCCATAAAAGTGTTCCTTCACTATCCGCATCAGCTGTCAAAGTAATGGTGTTACCGGGACAAATGCCTATCTGCTGAACGCCACTGGCATGTACAATATTTACTGGGCAACGTTCTATGGTACAAGAAGACACTGAAAAGTTTACTTCATTTCCTCCACTATCTTGTACTTGAATTATTAGAACATCTAATTCGTCATTAGGCAGTTGCACATACACATGAGTCGAATCATTATCTTTGTAAAAAAAAGGAAGTGTTGAGTTATTTGTAAAAGTGTAAGGTGGTATTCCTCCTGATGCGATCACATTAATAGTTGTAATATTTTCAATATTACAACTTTTAGTATAATCTGCTGTAAAACCAATTACATTATCACAAGCATATATAGTAATATTTTCTGTCAATATTCCTGTTCCATCTATTATAGTATAAGTAAAAGAATTTTGTCCTATTGAGGTTTCAAAAATAGATGTAGCAACATTTTCATTTATTAAAACTGCCTCATAATCTCCTGTAATACTATAGGGAGGCGTTCCACCTGTTACTGTTAGATTGATAAATGTTCTATTGGGATAAGTTTCACAGTCAACTGTATACTTTATATCTATAGGTATAATAATGACACCCTCACAAGGATCAACTCCTGTACTTTGAATAACTATATTATCTCCTTGAGTGGGAATAATAATAAAATAATAACTGTCTGTGTTTCCCTGCTCAAAAGGTATATTATAGCGTATGCCAGCCTGTAATTCTGAAACGCTTACATTACCATTATCTATATCAATTATATTAGTTACAAGATTATTATTACTATCTCGAACGGTGAATGGCCCTCCTATTTGATTTTCATCAATGATATTGATAGTTACATATCGCGCTCCATTAATACAGGCAACCGCCGTATCTATTACTTGAACACAACTAGGAGATTGATTGAGTATCCGAGTAAAAGTATTACAGTCACTTTGACTATTAGGTAGCGGCAAGTCTATTAATGAAAGTTCATAAGGAGTATTAAAAGGAATATTCGGTAATTCTCCTCCAGTAAAGTCAGTGATTGTACTAGTAGGTGTTTGTAATGTATAGTCTGCTTCCTTATAAGCGGCATACCCACCATTTGGAGTAAGCGTTACTTTGTAAGTCTCTCCATCATTATTACAAATTATCGTGCTGTTTAAACTTAGAGCAGCTAGAAATATAACAGGAGTACCAGGAGCTATCTTGGTACATTCATGGTTTAAATCAGGTATTTTATCATTATCCTCATCAGGACCTATTATACGAGAAATATAATATTCGGTATGTATTTTAATGCCCTGATATTCCTCATTATTTTTAAATTCACCAGTTGTATTTTGAGCAATAAGATCTCCAAGCGTATTATCTAAACTTGTGTGCACAATATAAGCAACTATATCTCCTGTATTTACAATGGTTTGTCCTCCTGATACATCTATTGCTTCCTCTCCACAAATATACTGTTGTTCTGTAATGGTCATAGTTCCCACATCATTGTTGCATCCACCAGTTGACCCACTATTACAAGTAGCTGCATTTTGAATAAATGTATCTGCAAATCCATTACATAAGGGTTGTCCATTACTATAAGCATCTGTTATTGTAAATGTGTATGAAGTACTAAAGTCAAAGCCCTTAAGTTCAACAGAAGGCAATAATTGTCCTGATAGGTTAATATCTTTTTCTCGAATTGCTAGTGTATAACCAGCCGCATTAGTATAACTAGCATATCCCCCACTTACAGTAATTTTTATATCATAAGTACCTATTGTATTGTAACATCTTACAATTTCAATTTCTGCCTCTAAGGGTTCTAAAAATACTACTGGTATACCTGCCGCAATACTGGTACACTCATCTGGTACATCAGGAAAGTTGTCATTATTTGCATCAGGGCCAACAATGGAAGATATGTAATACTCTGTATTGGTTGGAGCATCATTTAGGGTAAAAGTGCCTGCTGTATTTTGAGCGATTACCTGCCCAATTGTGGTATTAGAACTAGTATGTAAAATATAGGCAGATACATCTCCATTAGCTACTTCTAGGTTGTTGGTTCCAACTTGAATGTTATCTTCTGCACAGACATATTGAAGACTTGTAGTATTCATAGTTCCTGGATTGCTCCCACAATTTTGACAATTAGGGTAGATATTCATAAAAGAAATTGGCTCACAAACTCCATTACTTGAATCTGTAATTGTTACATTAATATTGCCTGCTTCATTTGTTGTAAATTCAAAAGGGCCGTTACCAGTAAAAGCATGGGTACCTGTAATAGTATAAGGTGGCTCCCCTCCATTTACCACTAATTCATAAGTTCCATTTGCTCCTTGACAAATATGACTTCCTGTAGCTGTAATCGGAATTTCACAAGTTGGGAGCACCATATCACAAGCATAGTCAGCTGTAAAATTTTCAGCGCAACTACTATTTTGATCTAAAACAGTTATATCAATTTCTCCTGAACCGTTGGTATTTAACTGAAATACATTAGATTCAGTTTGTTGAAAGGTAGCGTCAGAAATATCGTAGTTTCCTGAACCGCCTGTAACTGTTAAAGTATATTGCCCTTCACCAGTTGCATTGTTACACATAGAAAAATTTCCTTCAATAGTTATTTTTTCATAAAAAATGATTGCTACTACATTACTTTTCTTGATACAAGGATTAGATGCATCAGGAATTCCATCATTATTCATATCAGGCCCTACTAAGTTAACAATATAGTAAGGTTGATTAAGAGTTAAATTATTTGCACTACTGGAAAAAGTACCATTGCTACTAGTTGCAATAATATTATTGACTACATCACTTTGATTGTCTGATAAGATAAAAACAGCTATATCATTACTGCCTAACTGTTGCTCAGTTATGGTAACTGTAATGCTTTCCCCTTCACATAATGCCTGTTGAGTGCTTGGCGACAAATTACCTGCATTATTGTTGCCACAGTCTTGTGTAGTACATTGAATAGTGGCCATTTCACTATTCCTACAAGTAGGTGCTCCTATGGCTGTTACCGAAATTGTTATTATTTCCCCCTGCATTGCATCTATTGTTACAGTGTCAATAGAGGAATAATTGCCAAGAAAATTATTAGAAGTTGTTACCTCATAACCTGTTGCGCCTGCTACCTCTCCCCATGTAAATGTAATGCTATCAGTTGTTTCTTCTAAACAAGTAATCACAGGTGTTTCAAGGGCAGCAAAAACTTCTATGGTTTGTTCCTGGGTATCTGTTGTACAATCATCTTCTGATACAACAAGACTGACTGTTTGTATAGCTGCATTTTGCCAACTTAAAGTATGTGGCCCTTTTCCAATACCTCCAAATAAAACAGTTGCATTTCCAAAGCCCCATTCATAAGTTGCATTTAAAGAAGCATTTCCTGTATATTCCACAACTACCTCCTCTTCTAAACATACTTGATTATTTGGGTTTATGGAAAAATCACTTGTAATGGGCGGTGTTCCACAAAGCTCTTGACAGGAAACAATGTTAATATCTATTGTATTACTAGTACATAAACTACTATCTGCTTTAACAATAATTGTGACTTTTTTACCCTCCTGAAAAGGCATTTCATTTGTATTTAATAAAGTACCGATTCCTCCATTTTCAGTAGTATATTCTATTGCAGTATCATTATTATTCAACAAATTAGGATAATCAATCGAATAACTTCCATATCCATAATAAGCAGGTCCGCCACCTATGGCCATTACATCAATGACTATTCCTCCTAATGCTAAATCACATCTTTGAGTTACACTTATCCTAACAGGGGCTAACATAACAAATGTTCTTTTTTCACTTAACTCATAGCAGCCTGTTATACTTTCTAGTAAACTTTGTCCAACAACAGGTAAATCACTTTGGTTAATATGATAACTCACCGCCCATGCTTCATAGGTAGTTGCTAATGATTCATTACCTAAGTTTGTAAATATACCTTCAGAGTTAATATCTACTACAATACCAAATGTATCAGTTACTATATAGGTTAAAGCGTAATAACTACTTGTATCTACTGCACCAACTGTTGTTAAATTAACCGTTTCTCCTGAGCAAAATAGTGAGTTATCTGGCATATATATGGAGATTGCCATAGCATTACAATTAATTTCTTCGCAATCACGAGGAACATCAAAAGTTCCCAGTTCATATACTCCACAAGAAAAGGTGGAAATATCACCTGCATTATCATAAATAACAAAATCATAGCCTTCATTAAAGGGAATCGGATCACTCGTAAAAGTATGTATGCCATTGTTTTCAGTAATATTTCCTGTATGTTCAAACTTACTAGAGTACGTATAAGGTAATCGCCCTCCTTCTACATCAAAACTTACTGTATATGTTCCTGCATCATTATCACAATTTTCAATTATTGTATCACTGACTGTAATTGGATGATAATGATATACTGTAATAGGTACTGCTACACTTGGACATCCTCTACTATTTATAACTCTAACATGAACATCTACTCCATCAAGAACAGGGAAATTTTCTGTCATAAAAATATAAGACATTTCATTACCTATACTATCAGGAATTAATAGTTCACTAAAATCAGGGCCAATACTTATTTGTATACTGTCATTTGGATTATTAACATAAATCGAAATATCCGTTCCACAAGCTTGTAATGTAGACGAATCTATGACAATATTGGGATTTATTAATGGCTCTACTGTAATAACCGTATCTACTACACAATCATTATCATCCAAAACACTTATTTTATTATCCCCTATACTTAAAGGATTTTCAATAGTTGTATTTGGCATAAATTCTTGAAAGGCTTCCTCATTTATACTTACTTGAAATGGGGGGGTTCCTTGTTCAATAGAAATGGTCAGATCAGCTAGATTAGTAATGGGATCAGGGCAAGAAATGGAAAGGTCTTGGATGAATGTTTCACTACAAATAGTACAAGGCTCAGTAATAATAACAGTTACAGGACCACCTTGACAAAGAGCCCCATCTGAAAACACAGATATTGTAACAGTATCTCCTAACTCAAAGGGTTGGTTATCATTATCAATGATAGTGCCTGTACTACCATTCCCATCAGCATTTAATATAGAAGGCTGACCACTGTTATCCAAGTTTGGAAAATTGATTAAGTAACTGCCAAATCCATCAAACTGAGGACGACCACCTGTGACTGTAACAACAATAACATTTCCGCCCACTGTTGGACTACACTGTGACACTGCCTCTATTGTAATAGGTGTTAGTACCACAAAGGTATTCGAAGAACTTAAATCAAAGCAACCGTCTAACTCGCTTACATCACCGCCTACAGATGGGATAGTAGCTTCACCTGCTCTGTAGCTCAATGCCCATACTTCGTAAGAAGTTGGTGCGCTTGAATCCCCTAAGCCATTGAATTGTCCATCACTACTTATAGCTATCACAGTGGTACCACTTGTTACCAAATATACTAATTCATAATCAACAGTAGCCCCTATAGTATTTACCTCTATAGTAGTAGATGTACAAAAGAAGTCAGTATTCAATGAAGCTAATGTACCAGCATCTGGATTACATTCTGCTGTACAAGGAGTTTCGTAGATTTTTGTAATTGGCTCACAAGAAGGACCACTACTGCTTCCACCATCGTCAAATACAACTGTGAATGTTTCATCATTAGAAAGTGTGACAGAGTAAGATGTTCCATCTATTACTTCATCGTTAGCTGTGTAAGATACTTCTGTAAATGTGTCTGGACGACCGCCTTCTAATATACAGGTTACAGTGTAAGTGCCATCTTCATTACATATTGTTTCACAAGAAGTAGTAAAAGCTGTATAATGGTATACACTAATCCCTAAGGGCTCTGTTACACATCCATTTTCAGTAGTACCAATTACATAAAATGCGTCTGCACCAAATACATCATTATTACTAAATGTGTTGCCACTTATGGTACCACTTGCAGAAATTGTTCCATCTGGGTCTAAATACCAATCGTAAGTAGTTTCAGGAGTTGGTCCATCTACTACAATTACTACATCACCTTCACCACATACTAACAAATTAGAAGAAGCTTTTAATAAGGTAATTTGTAAGATATCGTTGATTTCAAATGTAGTATTTGTCGCACATTCATTTTCATCTGTTACAGTTACAGTATAAGAACCAGCGGATAAGTTAGTAGAAGTAGTTCCTATAGGTAAGTTAGAACCATTTACAGCAATTGTGTAACTACCAAAACCACCAGATATGTCAAAATGTACCATTGTACTAGAAGAACCAGTAGCAGTATCGAAGATTGGACAATCTTGAGATACACTTACAGTTGGTGCGCTTCTTACAGTAAATACATCTGCTGCTGTACAGTCACCAGATTCTAATAAGATATTTAAGATCGCACCCTGTTGAGCAGTGAAAGTCAAATCAGTTGGACTACCATTAACAGTTACATCATAAGGTCCATCATCAACAGGAGTAATGGTGACTGTTACTGAACCATCAGTATCAGGACAACTATCCTGAATACTAAAGTCACAAGCAGTTCCACAAGGCGGTGTCAAAGCATCTACTACACTAATAGTATACTTATTAGCATAAGCGACAAATTCATAATTGACAACTACTCCCTGACTTAATGACAGAGCTATAAAATTATTAAAACTACTAATAGTTATATCCGTAGAAATGGACTGATCTACTAAATTGATAAATTCACTTAAAGATAAAGAAGTAGACAATGGTAAACTGCTAGATGGGATCCCTAAAAAATTAGCTATACTTGCATCATTATTGATGGAACTGGCAAAATCATTTAGTTGTTGTTGACAGTAAGCCATACCACTAAATTCATAACTTCCTATTACCTCATTATTAAAATCATAAGCTCCATTTGCACTTTCCCCAATAATAATAGGCTCACCCTGTACAGTATTGCCTAAATTAGTGATAATAAAAGAATAACTATCAGTTCCTGTTGTACTTGGTGGAGGTACATAAGTTGTGATATCTGTCGCAATGTTTGTACCTTGACAAAAAATCGTATTAGCAGGGGCAACTGGTTCAGAGGCAGTAAGGATATTACAAGGCGTGCCTGTACACCCCAACTCCAAACTGACAGTCCCACAAACTGTAGCATCACTTTTCCAGCTTATAGTATTGGCAACTGAATTCATTACTGTTACTTGTTCTTGTGTAAACATATAACGACAAGCATCTAACCCATAATCCATAAAATTCATAGTCATAGGTATTTGACCACTACAAACATCAGTAGGCAATGTACCTACTTCACTACAATAAGCGTCTAGTCCACTTGAGCAAACATTATAGCTAGAACCAGTTTGAGCCTGTGGAGGAGTATCACTAATATCATCATCATAAGTACATGAAGCATTGTCATTATCAGGTGCACTTCCCCATAAATGCTCTAATCCTAGATAATGGCCAACAATATGTGTTCCCCATCTACCAAAATAATCAGCTTGAGAACCGACAACTGCTCCTGATTCACAACTATTAAAATTACTCCCACTTAAATAGCTAGTATTAAGCCAACAACCATCTCCATTAGCATTACCATTAATGATGTAAGCTGCACTAGGAGTAGTTGAATAACCAGCTGTAACAGGATCACTAACAAAAATATTTAAATATCCAACCCAATCAGGTGCATTAACGCTAGATGTACTAGTCCAAGTATTTTCATTCATTGTAATGGCTGGTTGTCCATCAACTAAGCCAGAAGCAACAGGATGATTTTGTGTAGCTAAACAAAACTGCACACAAGCATTATCTGTTGGTGTATGTGCTACACCTTCGAATACACCGCAATCAACATAATTTTGAAAATTGGCTAAATCAGCATTGGTTGCTCCAAAATCCTTATTGAATTGCTCAATTTGAGCATTTACAGCATCTAATAAACAATTAGGGTCAGCACAAGTTACCTCACCTGCAAAATGTACTGCTACAGGTATTGCCAAAGGTGAAGAACAAGGTACTTGCTTCTTCTGTTTACTGGCATTAGCTTGAATAGAAGCTAAGTATTCTTGTCTTTCTTTATAACACTCATCTGTTTCCATTAATTTTTTATGGAGAATAGCATTATAAGTACAATGGGGTAAAGATGTTTGAGCAAAAATAGTGTTTAAAAGAGTAAATAGGAAAATTACAGTTATTAAGTATTGAGTTTTCATGACTTTATAATTTTTTGTAGGTGATGCTTTTTTGTTTTTCAATAATTGCTTTTATAAAAAGTAGTCGGACAAACAAAGTAGTTATATGTAAATCTTTTTCAATAGTAAAAAGTAAATGAAAGTTCCTTACTTTTTGTGTCAAAAAAATGAAAGCTACCTCACTAATATCAATCTGCCACTTTCTACCATTTCTTTTCCTGTATTGCTACAGACATACTCAAGTACATAAATGTAAGTACCTGAATCTTGTGGATGAAAATTAAAACTTCCATCCCAACCTTCTCCAATATTTGTTGTATTAAAAACTTTTTTTCCCCAGCGATTAAAAATATCAAAGCTTAATAATTCAATTTTTCTTTTTTGCTTAGGAATAAAGAGCCTATCATTTATGCCATCGTCATTAGGGCTAAAGACAGCTGGAAAAACAACTTTACATTTCTCTTTAGGTGCAACTACTTGTTGAGTAACTGTTACAGTACAAGCATTACTATAAACAGCTGTTGCTGTGTAGGTTGTGGTGCCAAAATCTTCCTGAATAAATGGATTAGGGCTTGTAGGATCGCTTAAATAGTCGGCAGGTGACCACTGAATTTCTGCTATGGAGTTATCTAATGTTGTCCGTAATTGGTAAGGGTCTGTGCCAACAATTATATCAAAAGTTGATGCTTCTTTTACCAAGACCTCTGTTGTTAAGTTTTGTGAACAACCGCTTGTACTTGTCACTTGCGCCTTATAGGTAGTTGTAGACAATGGTCTAGCAACTGGATTCCTACAGTCTGTACAACTCAATCCTGTGCTTGGTTGCCATTGATAGATAGCATCTGCTGGGAGTTGTCCTTGTAACTCCAACAATACACTTTCTCCTTCACACATTTCAAAGTTGGAAAGCAATGTAGGGGTGATACTTTCCACAAGGAAAGTAATATTTTCTTGTAACACACAACCATTGTTATTTAAGGTAATGGTATAGGTCGTTGTTGTGTCAATATTGACTATAGGGTTGAAAGATGTCGAATTATCTAATCCCCCAGTTGGCTGTAAGGATATAGTAGGCACATTGGTTGTGGATGAATTACCATTTATACGTTCATAATCAATAATTAGAGGGAAAGGGGTTCCTTTACAAACAACTACTGTGTCTTTAGGTAAAATTATTTTACTAATTATATTGTCAATGGGCATTTTTACACTATCTATTTGTGTACATTCTGTTAGCATAGAAGTTACAGTTACATAATACATAACAATATCTGTAACTGTAACTGTAGGGTTAGCAATATTACTAACTGATAAATATTCATTGGGATACCATTCAAAAGAATAGCCCCCATTATTTCCAACATCTAATAATAACTGAATAACATCACCACTACAGATAGCTCCATTGATACTGCTGCTATCAATCAAAACATTCATGGTAAATGCATCTACCACATTTATAGCAATAGTATCACTATTTCCACAAGAATTAGTAACTGTATACTCCATTGATTGTGTTGGTGCAACACTCACTATACTACTGTCTTGATTGGCAGTTATAATATCTTTTTTGGGCTGCCACGAAAAATGCTTTCCTCCACTTACTTCAAGCTTAATGGGCTCTGCCCCTAAACAATATACCCTATCGTCTCCTACATTTACTTCAATATCTTTTACTTCTATCTTTACTAGAGTAGTCAATGTTGCTGGCACAGGACAAACATCATCTTTGATACCAACAATTAAATAATAAGTTCCTGTATCACTCTCAGTTGTTGCCCATTCTAAATGCACCATTGAATCTATGACATCATAATAAATTGTATCTAGTGGTCGTCCTAATACCTTATTTGCATTATTAATAATAATCAAACTATCTCCCTTACTATCTTTTATACAATAATCAATCTTTAAAATATCTCCTGGACAAATCTCATAAACATTGTCAACATATGAACCTTCACAAAGCTCAATTGCTTCATTATCACAATCAAAAACAATTATTTCTACATCTCTCATGACACTCCCAACCAATACTCCACTTCTATATTCTTCTATTTTAATAGTAATAACACTTATTTGTTCCCCATCTGGTATAAATTCAATACGGCCACTATTTTCATCAAAATCAAAAGACTTACTCTGTAGAGGTTCAGTTAAGCTAAAGTCTGGTACATAAGGAATGACTTCATTTTTTTCATGTTTAGGTTGAATCAGCTGATATACTAAAGAGTCTCCATCTTCTTCAACAACTACTTGCTCAAAAACATTAGGTGTATTACAGTAATAAGGAGTAGGTAGTACACCAAAACGGGGTGAGTTATTACAGATAGCACTTGTGTTATTGATCAATGCTTCTGTATACAACTTGAAACCTGTGTCTATATTGGTCAATTGATTACTACGCAAATCACTGGCATAGGATAGTATCCAATCTGAACATGTTCTTGTGCTATCAGGAAGTGTAATTTCATTACTATATGTTATTTCTTTTACTCCTTTTTCTTGCCCTCCTTCACATTCACTCAAAGTAGTACTACATAAAGGAGATACTTCATTGATACTGTCACGACTAAGTACCCGAACTATATCAAATATTCCACATTCATTAGAATATATTTTTATATTTACATTAGTTTGATTAGTTTGATTAAAAGCACAATCTACATATAATTTTAGTGTAACCAAATATTTATAAGTGGTTATACAATTATAACTAAACTCTGCACCAAGAACATGGCTAGCATAGCTATTTTTTTTTACAAAAGTTAACAAAAATATAATTAAAAGGCAATACATAACAAGCCTTTTACATAGAAGATAGGTTATACATAGCAAATTATTCATGATAGGACGCAATTAATTTTGAGGTCAAATATTTGTTCTATTAAACTTGCTTGGCATTAGCAGATTGGTGGGAAAATTAAGCTATTTTCAACCTATTGTGAACTGTGCCGAACAAATCTATTAACTAGGAAAAACAAATTTATAAGAAAATGTGATTTTTATGATAAAAAATGATAACTTTTTAAGCCACAGTTTTGTATTTTTATCTTTTTATTTCATTCACATACCAAAGAAAAAATATGCTACTTATTCAATCAACTATTTTTAAACACAATTTAGTTTCATTATCAGTCATTTTTTTATTCTTAATATTTTTATTACCATTAAACAATAATACTTTATTGGCTCAATGTAGTGGCATAGAGGTACAGACAAAATATCTAGGTAGCCCCATATCACCTAGAGGAATAGTTAAAATAAAAATAAAAATATCTGACAAGGTAAGAAAAAACTTGGAAAGCAAACCAATAAGGTTAACCTGTATTGCTATTTTAAAAAATGGCCAAAGCTTTCAAATGACAAATTTTTTCGGAGACAGTAAACTAAAAGATGATAATCTTGCACCAGGAACAAAACATTATGCAGAACTTGACTGGAGAATGAAAGCTGAACTAAAAGATGAATTTAACATTGAAGTAAAGGAGGGTGAAAAGGTTTCTAATTATATAAAAGAAATCATAGTTTGCCCAAAAAAACGTTGGACAAATTGGGGACTTCGACTTGCAGAAGCTTTTCTTCCGCCTTTATCTAACAGATATAACCCTATGCAAGACCCACTTCTAATTGGTGGTACCATTGCCTCTATTGCAGGTATGACTACAACTGTCGTTTCTGCTCTACAAGCCAACAAAAAGTTGAAGGAATACAATGAGCTTACTTGTAATTGCGACAATAATGAGGATGCACAAAAAACTAAGAAACAATTCAATAAGGCAAAAGAAAGAGTTTATATAGGAACTGGTGCTATTGTAGTAGTAGGTCTTTTGAATTTCATACTTCTTGATTGTAAGAAAAAAAGATTGGAAAATAAAAATAAGCCCAAAAAGAAAAAAAATAATAAGTCCAAAAAGAAAAAAAATAGTAAATCTAAAAAAGGTTCAGGTCTATATTTAGCTCCTGCAAAAAATGGTGCAGTTGTAGGCTTAACATGGAATTTCTGAATTTAGAGTTTTTTAAGTATTTAATTTCTTTTAAAAAAAGTAATGAAAAAAACAAATATAATATTATATTTTCTCAATTTACTGCTAATTACATCTCTATTTTATGGCTGTGATATATGGGAACTCAAAGACATTCCTGATGAATGTACTGGAGAATTTGAAAGTTTAGCTACTCCTTTAAACAATAAGAGTAGACATAAAGCTATTTTAATTAATAATGATAATGAAATTTTAATTGTGGGTGGCATAAGTGGCTCCCAAGCAAAGGGCGAATACATAGATATCTATAACATATCATCTGATTCATTTAGAAGGCTTGACATTAGTAATGGTAATCCTCGGGGTATACGTATTCGGCTTGGTGCTACTGCTACCAAAATAGACGATAATAAAGTTATCATTACTGGAGGCACTTCTGGAACAGGAACTGAAACGGGGGGGGGCAATACTTCATATAATAAAGACATTTTTTTATATGATGGTAACAGGAAAGACACACTCATCTTTAAAGTAGGTGATTTACAAATAGCTCGCTCCTATCATTCAGCTATCTTTTTACAACATAGCAATGAGTTGCTTATCATTGGCGGAGACTGTCAAAGTGAGGATAATGAATCTGTTAAACAAATAGAAAAAATCAACTTGACAGATTATAGCAGTCAATTTGAGCCTAGTCTTAAATTAAAGGACAAATTATGGAATCACACTGCGACTCTATTGACGAATGATAAATATTGTGATTATTGTGATATTCTTATTGTTGGTGGTAGAAATAATTCTGGCCAAGCTAGTCGGCAAGCTTATCTTCTTAACACTAGGGATAATGAATTAAAGGGTTTACCTGATATGAATATAGCAAGAGGGGATGCACATACAGCTACCTATATTGAATATTTTTCTGCCTCTAATATAAATATACCTGCACCAGAACGTGTACTTATTATAGGTGGAAACTATGCTCATACAGAAAGTGATATTTATGATGTTGCCAATAAACGTTTTTTATCTTTTGATTCCAAATTTAGCCTTCCTAAACAACGAGTAGGTCATACCGCTACTAAACTATCTGACAATAGAGTAGCCATTATTGGTGGTGAAGAAAGTTCAGATGGCAGTAGAAAAGACGTTAGCAATGTATTAATTTTCAAAGAGGATGGTCTAACTGTTGGTGAGGAATCATTAATTCATCCACGCGCCTTCCATACTGCTACATTTATTGGACAAACAAATAACACTGGTGATAGAACAATACTTATTGGAGGTAATGCTCCTGAAAGTGAACTATTTTATATTGAAAGTAACCAATAAGTTTTTCTAATTAATGGAATTAATTTGCCTATTACATAGTTATTAAATTGATCTCTAAACAAAATAACCGTCATTAATCTTTCCCAATTATGAAAATAAGTACTTTTTTTACCATTATCTCCTTATTTATTTTATTATATCCTTTTGTCAACTATGCCCAAAATAGTGATATTATATGTCCTGATGAATCAGTCATCTATATAAAACCAGATATGACTGGCGAGGAAATAAAAGACGGCATTAAAAAGTTGGACAAACAAATTCGAAGTATAAAATATAAACTTATCTATATTGAGGGAAAACTCAAAGATCCAAAACAGTTAGATACTGTAGTACAAAAGGAATTAAAAGAATACCATCAAAAACTTATTGAGGTTTATTCTAATGTTGATGAAGTTAAAATTATTTCTAAACAACAGCTTGGTAAAATAGAAGGACTATCAACAGGTATAGACGCTTTAAAAAAGTCTGTTCAGGATATTATGATTCATTTAAAAAATGGTAAAAACAAATTGGATAAGCACTTCAAAAGATTAGAAAGTAAAATAGACCAACTTAGTGAAGAACAAAAAAGAGAATACAAAAAAATACGTTTAAAAATAAACGAATTAGATTCAACTGTAAAAAGTTTAGATAAAAAATTAACAGATAGTACCTATCTTATTTTTGCTTACTTTAATAAACTTAATAAAAAAATTGATGACATGAGTTTAACTCAAAACGAGCTATTAGCCATCAATAAAGAAGTAAAATACATGCTTGAGAATTATGGATATAAAATACTTCATGACATAAGAAAACTAGAACAAAAATTACAGAAAGAAATAAAAAAATTACAGGAAAAACAGGTAGAAAATAAAAAATCATTAGAAAAAATACAAAACAAGATAGAAAAGCTAAAAGAAGGAAATAAAAAATCATCAGAAAAAACACAAAACAAGATAGAAAAGCTAAAAGAAGAAAATAAAAAATCATCAGAAAAAACACAAAACAAGATAGAAAAACTAAACGAGAAATTAGAAACAATAAGTCGTGTGATTAATAATATTAGGAAACTTCTAGAAAAAGGGCTAGAACTTGACAAAGAAAAATTTGATTATAAAAAAGCACGGGATTTACATGAGGCCATTGAAAATATCTGTAACGATTATGATTCATGTAAAGTAACTCTTGAAGATATAAAATCAAGAAAGCTTATAAAAGTAGGTAAAATGCTTGATGGCCCAATGTATTATGGTATAATAAGCTGTTCCATAGTAGATCAGCACAATAACATTCATAAAGAAACTATTATTAATCCATCTAATTCCGAATACTGTGCATTACTCATCAATGAGGAAAATCCAATCATTCAACTCAAAAATAAACAGTCAAAATGGGGTTTTATGACTTATCAAGATAACAACAATGGAAGTATCAAACTAAATATGATTATTGACCCTAATAATCCTGACTATAATTATACAGAAATGGGAGCATTTAATGAGTGTGGAGTAGCTATAGTTAAAGAAGGAGAACACTATGGATTAATTGATATAACAGGAAGGGAAGTAATTGAATGTGCAGAACGTCATCGACATATACGGGAAATGCCACCAAATGGATTTAATAATAAAACAGGTCAAACGCTTTACAGAACACAATCAAAATATGGGAAGTATGGATTATGTGATTGTATAGGAAATGAGCTATTAGAAGAAATATATCCAAAGCAAACTTTTGAAGCAGATGCATTTAATAGGGCCACAGGTGAAATCAATATTTATATGAAAAATGAAAATAAAGAAATGGATACCATCATAGTAAAGCTTTCTAACTTACAACCCTATGAACAACCTGATTTAGAGTTTACTCCTACTTACCAACAACCTAATGTAAACAGTAACTCTGATTATCAGAACACTAATCAACAAGTTACACAATATAATATTACTCCTTCACCGAAAAAAAACAATACAAAACCTATCCTAAATTCAGGGAACTTACATATACTTGCAGTGGGCATTTCTAAATTTAATAATCACACACATACCCTTAATCTACCTTATGCTGATAAAGATGCTCAAGATATAATAACAGCATTAACAACTCAAATAGGCAAAACCTTTCCTAAGGTGTATACAAATATGCTGCTAAATAAACAAGCGACAAAACAAAATATTGAACTACAAATAAAAAGATTAAGTGAACAGGTTCAACCTAATGACTACGCTTTTATTCAATTCTCTACACATGGAAAAATAATAAACGAAAAAAATTACTATCTTACTCCTACAGATGTAAACATCAAAGATTTAGCTAAAACAGGAATTAGTGGCCACTCTCTCCTGGATGCCATTAGTGAAATTCCCTGTAATGTTATTCTAGTATTAGATGCCTGTTATAGTGGCAAATTTATCACGAATATTTGGCCTAGTACAAGAAATATTGAAGCAACTAATAATCATATTGAAAGAGGAATACATGTTGGCGCACCTAATAAAAATCCGCTTAGATGTATTATTGCTTCTAGCCTTGAAGATGAACTCTCTCATGAACATCATACATGGAAAAATGGAATTTTAACAGAAGCAATATTAAATGCGTTTGAAAATAAGTCATTTTTTGATCCTATTAATTCCATTGAAATTAAAGCAGATTATCCGGATCAATATGGCACAGGTATTTTAACCATACAAGAGTTATATAACTATGTACATAAAGTAGTACCCATCTTAGGAAAAACTAGACAACAAACTGATAGACTAATACGCGGAGGAGATATGACTGTTCCTTTTTATCAAATAAATAAAAAGGAGTTTCAAAATTGATAATACATCTTAGCTTTTATAAAAGTAGAACATGCTTTTCTTAGTTGAACTTATCTAGTTGCTTATCCACATTATCAATCTCAGTTTCAATTTGGTTGATTACAGTTTTTAGAGAATTTTGCAAGTTTTCACATCTTTTTCCAATTCCACTTACATAACTCTTTACATTCTGTTGAGTTATAGTAGAACCAAAGGAAGTTTGTATTAAGCGATTATGAGCATCAATAGTGTTTTGTAAATCACTTAAATTACCTTGTAAGTCTCCTATGATCTGACTAAGTTTTATTGTTTCTATAGTTTGGAAAGCTTTGGGTGAATAATTTACTATTAAAGGCTTATTGGGGATATTCCTATAACTTTCTTTAGGATAGTTATTACAAATATTTTGGGTGTTGTTTACTCTGTCTAAATTCTGCTCTAAATCACTCTTTAGTGTTTGTAATAACACCTTATCACCATTTAGGGCATCTATTTCTTTTATATTGGTTTCTTGGGAGACTTTAATATGTTCACATCCTTTATTCAAACCAAATATCAAAAATGGAATTAAAATTACTAACCATGCTTGGGGAGATTTTTTCCACCATGTTTTTTCAACCTGACTTGGTTCTTTAGATTCTGGTTTTTCTTTTTCTTGAATATTCTGTTCATTATTAGGCTTTTCATTTTCTAAATTCTTATTTTTGTTCATTATACTGTTTTTTTTTATTTAAAAAATAATTTTTATTTCTAAATAAAAAAACCAATATTCAAGAAAAAAAGTTCCTCATAAAAGCAAGTACTCCCCCACTTCACCCCCCATACACCTCATTAAATGCCTTCAGTCCCTTCTTAGTCAGCGAGGGGCGGATCGAACTGTAGAGGAGTTCGAGGTAATAGTCTACTTTGTCGCGTTTGGAGGCTTTGCCTGTGTAGAAAATTTCGGCATCTATGATCCAGGCGTTGGTAATCATTAGGAAGCTGTGTATCAGCATTTTGTAGTGGCCTTTGATGCGTTCTTCTTGCATATAGCCCTCCTTGATTAAGAATTGAAACATCGCAGTGATGGTGCGCCGCCGCTCGGTGAATTGCTGGGTTGCGTGTTCTTTGATGTCGGGGAATTGACGGGCTAGGTTGGCAACATCTAGGGCGATGAATTTGTATTTTTGTAATACTTCTAGTAACATTTTTAGGCTTTTGACCATAAAATCAAAACCATAGATTTCTTTTTGTAATTGCTGAAATTGCGCGCCCATTTCTTTTTGCAAATTGAAGTATAATTTCCGAATAATATCTTCTTTTTTAGGATAATGATAACACAAATTTCCATAGCTAATGCCCATTTTTTCGCTAATGCTTTTACTGGATACATTGCTAAAACCTTGCTC
>JAHDHV010000501.1 GCA_020631155.1 Bacteroidota bacterium
CTTGATTTCGAGGGGAAACCTGATAATCTTCTGGAATATTGACCACCATATAGTAATCGCCTGCCTCAAGGTTTTCAAAAATATAAACGCCATTGGCATCGGTTGTGGTAATGGCAACTTGTGTATTCGTGCCTGAGCTATACAAAATAATGGTAATGCCTTCTAGACCGTTTTCCCCTTCTTCTTGAATACCATTTTGGTTGGCATCATTAAATACGAGGTCGGTAATACTTCCTAATAATGGCGGTAGATCATCCTCAAATAGACCAGCCGTAATATTGATAACTTGTCCACCGACAATGCTAAAGGCATCGCTGTTTCCATTGGCATAAATATCGCTGTCCAGATTTTCGTCTGTGCCTTGATTTTGTACGGTAACTATGTAATTTGTTGGAGCAACAACATTTACATAATAAGAAGCTTGTGCAATATTGTTGAAACTGTAAAAGCCATTGGCTCCTGTTGTGGTGGTTGCAATTTGGGTATTGTTCACTGCATCATACAAAATAACTGTAATACCAGTTAAGCCATTTTCACTGCCCGTATCAAAAATGCCATTTTGATTTTCATCCTCAAAAACAGTTCCTGTAACACTGCCAACCTCTAATTGCGTATCAAAGACCCCTGCACCAATATTGAAGCTGATTCCCTCACTCATGGTAAATTGGTCACTAAAGCCATCTGAATTAATGTCACTATCCAATAATTCGTTGTTACCCTGATCTTTCGGGGATACCTCAAAGCCATTTGGCACATCTACCACTACATAATAAACTCCCGGCAAAATATTGTCAAATAGATAATTGCCATTGTTATCAGTGGTTGTAGAGCCAATCATAATACCTGTTCCTGCATCGTATAGGGTAACTGGAACATTCGCAATACCTGTTTCTGAGCCATCCAAAACGCCATTTTCGTTTTCATCTTCAAAAACAACATTTCCAATAGTTCCCGTCAAAGTATTACAAACTGGTGCTGTGCCTGTTAGTGGTAGGCTACAATTTTCATTAACTTCATCGGTGATGAGGATGTTGTAATTGGCATCTTCAATTGGGCCGAGTAAAATTGTGCCGAATCGCTGTCCTGTTAAGGCTTCGTTGGTACCGTCATCAATGGTGTATCTACTTGTTCCTGATAAAACAATTTCTACATAATAGCTACCGCTAATGTCGCAAATGCTTTGGGCAGTGGCAGAAATATCGCAGTTTTGATTATTTGTAGTGCAATCGCGTAAAGTTGTTAGGGTTTCTGTACAATCAGGATAATTTTCATTGGTAATCACGATGTCGTAAATACCATTATTGAAGGTACCTAAATTAATGGTGCCTGTTGTTTGCCCTGTTAATGGTGGGTGAACACCATCATTAATGGTATAAGTGCCATTTCCAGCTAAATCTAAGTCAACAGTGTAAGTCGTTTCTGATAGACAGCTACTAGAAACAGAAGCGGTTATATCGCATGGAATGTCTGTGGAGCAATCTTGGCTACCCGTAATATTGGTTAAACATTCAGGATTATTGATGCTGATAATGTCAATAGAATAGCTGCCATTTGGCTGGTTGGAAATATTCACTTCGCCTGCGGTTACATTGCTCAAAATCAATACATCATTGTTAAACACATTGTAAACATCTGATCCTAAAAGGTTTATGTTGATGTCAAATAATTGCTCGCTGATGCAGCTGCTGCTGGCTGTAGCCGAAATATCACAAGGTTCAGGTGGAACTGTGCAGTCGCGATAACCTGAAATACTGCGGAAACAAGTTTCGTCTGCGCTGTCAATGACAGTGATATTATAAGTGCCGTTGGTATAAGGTCCGACTGTTATTGCGCCTTCTGTTTGGGCAACTAATGGTGGATTAACGCCATCGGAAACAGTGTAAATGCTGTTACCTAGCAGGGAAATGCTTACTTGGTAGGTGGAATCTGTGAGGCAAGTTATAGAAGTCGTACTTAACTCTATCGCACAAGGGATGACATCGCCGCAACTAAACGCACCTGATAAGGTTTGGAAGCAAGTTGTATCGGCTTCGCTAGTAACAATGATGTTGTAGCCTGTGCCACTTGTATAAGGGCCTGCTACAATTTGCCCTGCTGCTTGATCGCTTACCAAAGCATTGACTCCATCATCAATTGTGTAAGTTGCAGAACCTAAGAGATTGACCGTAACCGTATATTGTTCGTCACTAATGCAGTCAATTTGCGCGCTGGTCAAGAGGTCGCAAGCCTCTGGTAATGGTTGGCAGTCTTTAAAGCCAGAAACTGTCCGATTACAAGATACATCACTTTCTTTACTCACCTTAATATTGTAGGCTCCGTTGCTTAAGCCTTCAATAACAATTGTTCCTTCGGTTTGCCCTGTTATTAGGTCATTTACGCCGTCCTCAATTCGGTAAGTATCCGCCCCTACAATGTTGAGGGTAACTGTGAAGGTGCTGTCGCTGCTACATTCGGGTTCTGCGGTAACTGTAAACTCACATTCTTCGGGTTCTTCTTGGCAAATTTTAGGTCCGCTCAAGAAGGCAAAGCAATCTGAATCGTTTTGGCTGGTAATGTTAATATTGTAGTTGTTTAATCCAAGTGGTCCTATGATATAGGTACCTGCTGTAACATTAGACAAGGTTTCTACATCATTTTCTACAATATATGTACCAGTACCATCAATAATTAATTCCAAATTATAGGTTTCATCTTCCAAACAATCCACATTAACAGTAGCTTGTAAGTCACAAGATGGTATATCAAAGCAATTGATAAAACCGCTGGCTGATTGTTGGCAGTTGGAGTTGGCTTCATCAATGACTGTAATGAAGTAGAACTCAAAGAATGGTAGTTCTACGATGATGTCCTCATTAGGTTGCTGCCCTTCCAATTGAAATCCAAAGTCATCAATTATGGTGTAAGTGCTGTTGCCTTGAATGTTGATGATTAGTTGTGTGAGAAACTGATCAATACATTCTGGATTGGTTGTAACGGAGAAATTACAAGAGTTTTGAGTGGTAGTATCTGTTGGCAAACAGTTAACAGTGCCTCTAAAATCTTGGAAACAGAAATCGCCTTGTTCATCTTGGATAAATACATAATATTCTGGAGAAGAAAAAGGGCCTTCTTGTAAAATAGTATCTCCTGTAACTCCTGAATATTCGCTAATTACAGGTCCTAGCCATGCATCGTAGAAGGTTACGGTATAGGTAGATAAACCTTGTAAATTGAGGGCAATATTGAATAGGTTTGTAGTATCTCCATAACATAAGCCTGTTACAGATGCATCAATGGTACAATTGCCAAAGTCGCAATTTCTCGCTCCGATAAAGTCTACAAAACATTCATCATTACTTTCGTCCAATACCAAGAAATTGAATACACCATTTGGACGAGTGAGTATGTATTCACCGGGCTGCACGCCTGTTTCGATTAGTGAAGTGCCAAAAGGATAATCTACATATAAGCCTTCGTAGATGGAGTAAGTTCCGCTGCCTGTAATATTTACACGCACTTGAAATTCGTCAGGATCGATACAACCAATTTCTAATTCTGCTTGTACATCACAATTTTGATTGATGACCTCACCACAAACTGCACTACCACTAAAATACTGTTCACTAAAACAATCAGTATCATCTTTGAAAATGAAAAATTCATAGAAATCACCAGTAAATGGCCCAGCGGCATAAATCCCTGCTGATACAATTTGCTGTCCATGTATAAAGTCATCAATAATATAAGTGCCTGTGCCATCAATGGTAACTACTACACTGTAAACGCCGGGTTCTCCTTCATCGCAAACAATCTCAGAAGTTACTGAAAAATTGCAATCGGGATCAGGTTCACAACTATACAAGCCTTGTATGGTTTGTGTACATAGGCTGTTATTGACATCTTTAACTAAAATATTATAATCTTTATCATTATCAATAATAACATTAAGTGTTTGATCTATAATCGGCAATTCAGGATTAACAGGCGATTCAGAGCTTATAATAGTAGCTGTATATTCTCCTGTTCCTTCAACATTTATAATGACTTGATAAGCTGTGCTATCTTCTCGACAAATAATTTCATTGGTGACTACCAAATCGCAAACGCTTGGCGGCACACAGAAATAACTACCAGAAAAGGATTGTACACACTGAGCATTTTCGGTATTAATAAGTTGTATATCATAAATACCATTGGTAACATTTTCGATGGTGTGGGTGCCTGCTGTAATTTCATAGGCTTCTTCAATTCCTGTTCCTTCTAAAAGATAGGTATC
>JAHDHV010000502.1 GCA_020631155.1 Bacteroidota bacterium
AAAGCTAAGGTAAGCATTTTTTTTATAGCTCAAAGACGTAATTTTTACAAAATCATCAACAAAAGTCCTCAAAAAGCACATTCTAAAGGCTGTTAACAGCTTGATTCTAGATTTTTAACTAAAAATACACCCTTTCCCTGTTTTATTTTGCTAACTTTGTGAGTTTGAAATTCTTTTTTTGTAATTTTCTAAAAAGCCAAAAGTCCCAAAAGCTAAAAGTCCAATACACGCTACATCTCAAAATTTTACTTAAGAAGATACCTTAGCGCAAATGCACCCAGAAGAACATTTCATTATCTTTGAACAGCAGCAAAAAAAAGATAGGCAGCCCTATCCCAAGCTATCGCTACTAGCGCATGGCGAGGATTTGTATGTCAGTCCTGCTTTGAACATCGGGGGCAATCGCGCTAATTTTGTACCCCTCAATATTCAACCCTATCAAGCCCACCTACCCACCAATTTTACTGACCGCGCCTTGCAACTCCTGAAACGCTATCGAATGTTGATGGTAGGAGGCGGAAATCGTTTGGATAAAGGGCGATTTATCAAGCATATTGCTTACCTATTAAATGAGGAATGGGAAAAAGACATTACTGCTGCGGAACAATTGCAAGTGGAACTTGGGGACGATATGCCTAACAATGACGGCTTGCCTCTTGTAGAAGTGGATAGCAATGCAGAGTTAGGGGAAGTATTGGAGCTAATGGTAGCGGAAAATGTGGAGGTAGCGGAAGAAGTCATCATCCCTAAGCCTTTGATTTTCAGGGCTTGCTTTTCAAGGGTTAGCCTATACGACCTTTCCAAAATGATGCAGGAGGCCACCGATACCACCGTTTTTATTTTACCTCAAATACAGCCCTACGATTTGGGTTTTAGTGTAGCTGCGCTGCAAACTTTAGCCAAAGATTATAACCATTTTCTGCTGATTAGTACGGATATTTCGCTCAAAGCATGGCGTTTTATTGAAGTGCCGCCTTATTGGTTGACCATCAAAACAGACATCGCTTATACTCGGCAAACATTAGCTGTCTTTTTAAAAAATGAACTAGCTAAAAAGGGGCTAAAAAAAGCAGAGCGCAGCATTTTTCAATGCCTTGAAGATGACGAAATCGTTTTTTCTACTCCTGAGCAAATTACCATTTTCACGCAATACCTACGGCAATATCGCCACGAAATTAGCCGAGAAGTTGTCGAACAAGCACTGGTTTACATCAATTTAGCACAACCCAAACTACTGTTAGAACAGTGGTTTGAGGCTTTATCTAAGCGAGAAAAATTAGTGGCTTTAGGCTTAAATTTATTTGATGGCTTATATGATGAGCAGCTATTTCGCGCTTTAGAAGAGTTTAATGCCCAGCTAACCCCTTCCGAAGATGCTTTAAAAAATTTAGATTACATTCATTTAGAACCTTTATATGCTTTTTTTAAACTAGAAAAAATTGGTATTGAAGAGCAGCGTATCAAAGGGAAATTTCCACATCAGCGATTGCATTTGCTGCAAATTGCATGGAATACACACCGCCGATATGTGTTGTCGGTTTTACCTGTTTGGGTAAAAATGGTGGTCAATTCTCGCTTTTATCGCCTCGATCCTGAGTTGTATGGCACCTATGAACGTAGGCGATGTTTGCGTTCTGTAGCCAGTAATGCTTTGCGCGATATTAGCGTATTGTCTTTGCAAGCTACGCAAAATACGCTTTTACAATTGGCTGCAAATCAGGATATTGCGGTACAAGCTGTGGCAGCGCGCGCCCTAGCACAATGGCGAATGTATGGCATGGATAAGGAGTTATTTGCCTTGATAGATGACTGGTTAAATAATCCTCAACATGAGGAAGCTGTACAATTACATCGCAATGAAAGTCGAACAAGTGTAGCCGATGAAAAGCCGATTGCCTATATCAAATCTACCATTGCTTTGCTGATAGGCTATGCCGCCGCTTATGATGAACCCAATCATTTACATCCGCAACTACAAGAATGGTTGGAGATATTGGTGAAAGAGGATAGCTCTATCATTAAAAATCGTTTGGCTGCGCTGACTTTACCGATGGTTATTCATCATCATCATTTGCAATTAAAAGAGTTTTTATTTGAATCTACTAAATACCAACATTTCATCATTCCGACTGCTGTTGGTTTGGCGCAAACCTATCATTTGAACCCTTTGGAGGTGCGCGATTTATTAGAAGAATGGCTGTATTATACACAGGAAACTGTAGTTTACCGCATTGATGTCAATGAATTTACGAATCGCGACAAGGTGTTGGCGACTGTTATTTTTACCTATGGCTTGATTAATTATGAGCAGAGTGAAAGCATTATTCCGCTAGAAACGGCTTATCAATTATTGGAGGAATTGCGAAGCATTGAATTTCAGCCAACCATTAAAAAGGTGCTGTTGCATACGATGTTACGGATGATTGAGCGCAATTTTGCGATAGATACACCGCATACGATTCGCTTTATCACCAATATAGATGAAAAGGAAAGAGCGATTATTGTGCAAACTTTTTTGGCTAAATACTTGCAACAACGCGCTGATTTAGAGGGAGAAGGGGATATTTTTCACTTCAAAGGTTACGAGCTACTAAGTTGGTTGAACAAACCTGATTTGCGCCCGATTACGGAGATTGAAAAATTGGTAGATACTTGGCTGCAAAGCCCTTATGATGGGCTCAAACAGATTGCTTTTTATTGTGATAGTGAATTTACCAAAGTTGAAGAAGCGGAAAGAAAATATATACAAGCTCTAGAAAATCAAAGAGAAAAGAAACGTTTGTGGTTGGAAAAAAACAATCAACGGACGGTAGAAGGGCGTTATTACGATGCGAAAGTGTGGCCAACTTGGTGGACGCGTATTGTTTTGTTTTTTATACAATGGGGGGTAAATAAACCGCAACGCAAAATTTTACGCGCCGTTTATCCTGTCATTGCACAAGACAAAAGCTTTACAGATGAGCGTTTGCGCCCCATTATTTCGCGCTGGCAAAGCCGACAGTCGAGCATTGATATGGATCGGCGAGATGTGCAGGAAGTCGCCAATTATTTGGAGCGCATATTGGGGTATCGACATTTTTTACACAAACACCGCAAAATATTTTGGATAATCGCCAGTTTAATCGTGCTTTTATTAATTTTACAAATGATCATCGGCGGTGCATGGACGATTACCCAATTTTTTCACAACCTATTATATGGTTTGCTGAATAAGTATTCGCCATATCCATAAGTAAAGAAAAAAACAAAGATAAAGAAAATTCATGTCAAGAAAATTCATGAATTTTCTCTATCTCATATCTCTTGTCTCACATCTCCCATCTCAAAAAAACAAAATGACCAGAACATTAATCACAACAGCCGATGGCTCCCACTCTATTGCTGTCAAAGAATTAGACGAAAATTACCATTCGGTACATGGTGCGATACAGGAATCGGAGCATGTATTTATAGATGCAGGGCTAAAGGCATTATCAACAGAATTAAACGATATTTATATTTTTGAAATGGGTTTTGGTACGGGCTTAAATGCTTTTTTGACCTATTTATATACAAAAAACACAGGTGTAAGGGTTCATTATACCGCCATTGAAGCCTATCCTATTACCACCGATTTTGCTCTTCAATTAAATTACCTCAATCAGTTAAATGCAAGGGAACATCAGGCTGTTTTTAATGCCTTACATCAATGTGAATGGTCTGAAAAACAACAAATTACACCCAATTTTCACTTAACAAAAGTACAGGATTCTTTAGAAGAATGTAGCCTTCCTAATGAACAGTTTCACCTAGTTTATTATGATGCTTTTGCCCCTAGCGCGCAACCCGAATTATGGGAAGAAGCTATTTTTAGCAAAATATATGCTTCCATGCAAAATAAGGGCATTTTAACCACCTACTGCGCCAAAGGAAGTGTGAAAAGAACTTTAAAAAAAGTTGGTTTTACCATTGAAAAACTACCAGGCCCTATAGGTAAACGGGAGATGACTAGGGCCTGGAAATAATGGAAAGTTGAAAATGGAAAATTTTTGGGAATATTCCTCTACATTTCCTACCTTACACCCATATCTTCCATCTTAAATCTTTTAGAGTTTCGAGCTAAATTGACTTTTCGCCTTTTATTTCATCAACAAAAACAATAACAATTTATTTTAATTTTATAAAATTTTGATTGATAAAGCAAAAAGCATTGATTTGAGTGTGTCAGAAATTTAGGGAAAAACAAAATACACGCTACTATGAAAGATG
>JAHDHV010000503.1 GCA_020631155.1 Bacteroidota bacterium
AAGGTCGCTCTTCAAAGCCAATAAAAAGAGACTATTTTGTTTTTTTGGAAAAGTATCTGACCACATGTATGTAGTCAGATTGCGATTCCCTAAATTCTTGACACACTCATAAATATTTAATAATCAAAAATTGATAGCTACAAGAAAGTTCAAAAAAAAACTTCCAATTTCTGTTCTCTAATAGCTAACTTCTAACAGCTAAAAATCCAAAAGTCTAAATAGCTAAAAGGCAATCTCACAACCAAAGTGTTAGGAAAAAAATGAAACATACCTATTATTTGGGAAAAAATCTATGACCCTAGTTAATATGCTAACTTGCCAATTTTCTATCCAACCAACCAATATAATCAAAAAAAGAAAATAATTTTTGTTCTGTCTTTTGAGTAGCAAGGGTAGTTAGTTCTTCTCGCAATTGTGCATAATCTATTGTGGAGGGAGGAGGATTTTTGATGGCTGCTTTTTTGATAAAACTTAAAATATTTTTTTCTAGTTTAGACAAAGGTTCTGTTTTTTCCATAAATCGTTGTGTGGAGCGGCTGAAATGTTCTACTAGAAAATCGTGTTGTAATTCGTGGTGTAGTACCAGCTTTAATAGGCGTGCGGAGGTGTACAAATCTTTGCGAATACCGATATTTTCATTAGATAGTATTTTATTCACCCAAATAAGTGCTTCCTCATATTTTCCTGTTCTAAAGTGCAAATCTGTTGCATTGACGTAAAAGGCCAACACCCATTCTTTGCTCAATTTATTTTCATAAGTTTCTAACCATTCTTCCATTTCAGGTAATAATAAAATCGCTTTTTCATACTTTTTTTGGTCTACCAACAAAGACATTTGATTATTGTAAATGGCTAAAAATTGTTTGATTTCCAAGTCTACATGTCCGCCTGTATTGATGTCTCGAAGGGCATTCAGATATTGTACAGATTCCTCGTATTTTTGCATTCTCCGACAACGGATAAGGAAGTTGTTGATGGATGAAATGTATCTGGCAGGGCTTTCTTTTTTAAAATGTGGGAACTGCTCCCATAATTGAACCAAATTTTTGGCATATTCATAGGCTTTGTGGGCTTGCCCTAAGATATTATGGTAAATACTGTTACAACTATAGTAGTAAGTGCGAGCAATAAAAGACAGAGCATTTTCTTTCTTTTGTAATAATGGATGTTGTATGATATTGTTCAATTCTGCAATCACTTCGGGGGAATGTACACTCATGGAACTTTTGGCGTGTATGTATAAGCGACAGTTAAGTTCAAGATAAACTTCTTTGTTTTGTATTTGGCGCAGAACAGCATGTCGTTGTTGTAGTAAGTCGCCTAGTTTTTTCTTTACATTTTTTGTTTCCAAATTTACAATTAACTTGCGTTCAATAGAAAATATTTCTAGAAGTAGTAATAAATATTCATAAGTCAATGCTTTTTTTTTGGCTTTGGACAACAGCTTTTGACACTGCTTGAACATACCTCTATTGTATAAAATTTGGCTACGCCCAATCAATTGTTTGACTTGTACGGCTTCAGATTTGGAGGCATGGAAGGCTTCTAGGCTAGTTAGAATTTGGTCATAAAGATATTTTTTTGTCCATGCAAAATTCTTTACAAATTTTTCTTTAGCAAACTGTTGTAGCAGTTGTGGTTCATGATAAGTTTTTTGGCGATCAATGGCTTCAAATAATCGAATATAATTGTTTTTTTGTCCCTTTTCTTTGGGGGCATAACGGGCAGTAAATTTTTTAAAATATCCTTTCTCCGTTTTAGACATAGATTGTATTAACTCAAAAAGCGCAGTTGAAGTTTTCATCAAAACCTAATTTTGTTTTTTTAACAAGTAATTGATAGTCAAATAATTATGAGGTCTGAGGAAAAGCTAAAAAAGAGTTCTAAACCAAAAAGTACAGCTTTTTTTGGTTTGGGCAAGTAACTGAATCCTCTTATCTTGCAAACATAAATAAAGAGATAAACAAATCATACCACAAAACAATAAATCATTGATGTAGTTTTATAGCGTTTAACTATCCCTAATTTTGCAGTATTGTAAGCTATTCAGTATTATTTCAGTGGGCTATTAACTATGAACGTAGTAATAGCCCTCTTTTTTTTAATTACGAATTAGAAATTACGAATTACGAATTGTTTTTTTAATTACGAATTTGGAGTTAAGCGAAAACTCACAACCAGTAATCCATAACCAAAAATTCACAACCCCAAAACCCATAAAATTACAGATGCTCAATAATCCCTAAAAAACTATCTACTTTAAGCGCAGCACCGCCAATTAAGCCACCATCTACATTTTTTTGCCCAAAAATTGCTTCCGCATTATGTGGTTTACAGCTACCTCCGTATAAAATAGTCATTTCTTCGGCAGTTTTTTCGCCATATTTTTCTTTCAACAATTGACGAATTGAAGCGTGCATTTCTTCGGCTTGCTCAGGCGATGCGGTTTTCCCTGTACCAATTGCCCAAACTGGTTCATAAGCAATGACAACAGCTTGCAATTGCTCGGCTGTTAGATGAAAAAGTGCCTCGGATAGTTGCCTATGAACTAAGTCAAAATGTGTACTCGCTTCTCTTTGTTCCAGTTGCTCGCCACAACAGAAAATAACTTTCAATCCATTGTTTAGGGCATTATCTGTTTTTTCTTTTAGTGAGGTGTTATCTTCTGCAAAGTAAGCGCGCCGTTCGGAATGTCCTAAAATAACGTAATCCATACCCAAAGATTGCAACATGGGGGCAGATACCTCACCCGTAAATGCTCCGCTATCTTTTTGATGGCAGTTTTGCGCGCCTACCTTTATTTGTGGATGAGTAGTGGCTTTTTTCACTGTTAACAAAAAAGGCGAGGGGGGACATAAAACCACTTCCTTATTTTGGTCAACAGCTAAGGTGTGTAACTGTTCACTAATGGCAGCAGCCAATTGTTGAGCCTCTGCCCAATTTTTATTCATTTTCCAGTTGCCAGCAACGATTTTTTTTCTCATAACAATATATTTAATTACGAATTACGAATTAGAAATCAATGATTATTTCAAAACCTCTAATTTCTGATTACTGTTCTGCAATATCTAAATATCTAATTTCTCTCCTATAAACAACAAAGACCACTAACTAACTTAGCGGTCTTGTTCCTTTTTTTTGTAAAAATTTATTAAGACTTGTACAAAATGATTGACGCTTAGACTTATAGATAATTGATGGTGAGCTAGTTATCTCACCTCTTATGTCTCACGTCACATATTTTATGTTTAGGCAATTATCCACCGAAATCGTCAAAAGCGATGTTTTCTTCGGTAACTCCTAGTTGGTCTAAAGCGCGCATGATGGAAGCGGCCATTGCAGGCGGACCGCAGAAGTAATATTCTACTTCCTCTGGTTCAGGATGATTTTTGAGGTATTGCTCGTATAATACAGGCATAATATAACCTACAAAACCATCGCCTTCACTTTCCATATTTTCTTTGGTTTTCCAGTTGTCTTCAGGGAATGGATTATCTAAAGACACATAAAATTCAAAGTTGTCAAACTCTCTGGCAATGGCTTCAAACTCATCAATATAGAATAATTCTCGTTTGGTACGTCCACCATACCAGTAAGATATTTTTCTATCTTTTGTTTTAAGTGTATGAAAGAGATGGAATAAATGGGAGCGTAGTGGAGCCATTCCTGCACCACCGCCTATATAGACCATTTCTTTGTCGGTATATTTGATGTGAAATTCCCCATAGGGACCAGAAATGGTCACCTTGTCCCCCGCAATTAAATCAAAAATATAAGATGAGCAAATACCCGGATTTACATCCATAAATTTACCTTTGGCTCTATCCCAAGGTGGGGTGGCAATACGGATGTTTAGCTTGATGATGTTGCCCTCCGCAGGGTGATTGGCCATAGAGTAAGCGCGGAAAATGGGCTCTTCGTTTTTCATTACCAAGTCCCACATTTTGAACTTATCCCAGTCCTCCCGATATTCGGGTTGCACCTGCATGTCTTTATAGTTGACCTCACAAACAGGCACATCAATTTGAATGTATCCCCCTGATTCAAATTCTAAAAACTCTCCTTCAGGCAGTTTTACTACAAATTCTTTGATAAAAGTTGCCACATTTTCATTAGAAATCACTTCACATTCCCATTTTTTGATACCAAAAATTTCTTCGGGAACTTTGATTTCCATATCACTTCGTACCTTCACTTGACAAGCCAATCGCCAGTGTTCTTTGGCTTCTTTTCGGGTTAAGTGATT
>JAHDHV010000504.1 GCA_020631155.1 Bacteroidota bacterium
ATCACCCAAACTCGTATTTTTGAATCGAAAAAAGCTTAATGTACCATTGTCAAGTCATAATTCGTAATTATTCAATTCAATTATATCTGTGTTTAAATTTGAAAACGAAATATATCTATACGCTTTACTACTCATTCCCATATTATTTGCGGTCTATTGGCTAAGTATGCGCTGGCGCAAAAGGGCTATTGAACGACTAGGAGAGCAAAGCCTCATTAGTCAACTGATGCCTGACTTTTCTTTGCGTAAGCATCGCACTAAATTTTTGCTGTATGCCTTAGCTTTTGCGAGTATTATCATCGGTTTGGCGAATCCGCAAATTGGTACTAAATTGGAGAAAATCAAGCGGCAGGGTATTGACATCATTGTGGCGGTGGACGTATCGCGCAGTATGTTGGCTGAAGATATACAACCTAGCCGTTTGGAGCGTTCTAAGCAGTTGATTTCTCGCTTGATTAGTAATATGAAAAATGACCGCATTGGCATCATCGTTTTTGCGGGGAACGCTTTTTTGCAAATGCCTTTAACCATTGATTATGCAGCCGCTAAATTATTTCTCCGAACCATTCATCCTGATGCTGTGCCTACACAGGGAACTGCCATTGGTGAGGCGATAGAACTGGCGATGGAAACTCATGATCAGGAGCAAAAAACGCATAAAGCATTGATTTTGATTTCGGATGGCGAAAACCATGAAGAAGGAGCTAAAAAAATGGCGGAACGTGCGGTTTCAGAGGGTATTATCATTCATACGCTCGGCATCGGTTCTGATGATGGAGGCCCCATTCCGATTTATAATAATGGTCGCAAGGCGGGACATAAACGCGATAATCGGGGTGAGGTTGTCGTTTCTAAGTTGAATCAGGATATGTTGCGAGAATTGGCAGCATCAGGCAAAGGGCAATATTTTCACATCAAAGGCGCACGCAACGAAATTGCCGAAGTATTAGACCAGTTGGAAAATATTGAAAAAAAGGACTTTGAAGACCGCGTATTTACAGATTATGCCGATCAGTTTCAATATTTTATGGCCATTGCATTATTATTATTACTTGCTGAATTTTTTATATCTGAACGAAAATCAGGCTGGTTCCGCAACTGGAGTTTGTTTGGGGAGTAAAAAAATGCAGATATAGCGCATGTTGTGTTGTAGAGACAAGGCATGCCTTGTCTCTACGATAAATAATAAATGATACGCACATATGCAATATACAATCACAATTAATAATCCAATAATTCCTAAAAAAATGAAAACCAATTTATCCCTACTATATATATGTTTCCTATTGTTAAACAGTAGCACTGTTCAAGCGCAAGACAGTGGCTCGTGGTTTCAGAGCATTAAAAACTTTTTTTCTTCTGATAATACAGGTACTAATGCCGATAATAGTGGAAAAACCATTTCATTAGCCGAAGCATTTAATCTGGATAGTCGCAAAGAGCGCAGTCACATTCGCAGTGGCAATAGCGATTATGATTCGGGGAAATATGGCGAGGCGGAAGTCAATTATATTCGTTCTATCAATGCCAATGCCGAGCGCGACCTTGACCCCGCAACCTATAATTTGGGCAATGCCCTATTTAAGCAAGGCCGCTATGATGAGGCGATGGAAAAATTTAAAATTGCTACTGAAAAACTAGATAATAATGCTCAAAAAACGGATGCTTATCATAATCTTGGTAACTCTCTTCTGCGAATGCATGACGGTGTACAAGAACCTCAGCAAAAATATGAACTGCTCAAAAAAAGTGCTGATGCTTATAAAAATGCACTTCGCAATAGTCCCAACAATAAAAAAGCACAGTATAATTTAGCTTATGCTCAAAAATTGATGGAGCAATACCAACAAGAGGAGCAGGAAAATAAACAGTGTAATAATCCTAAAGAAAACGATCAACAACAAGAACAGGATAAAGAAAAGAAAGAACAAGATCAACAAGAACAGGAGCAACAGCAACAAGAACAGGAGCAACAGCAACAAGAACAACAGGAGCAACAGCAACAAGAACAACAAGAACAACAAGAACAACAGGAACAACAGGAACAACAGGAACAACAAGAACAAGAGCAGCAAGAACAAGAACAAGAGCAACAAGAACAGGAGCAACAACAGCCCGGTGAGGAAGAAGAAAAGAAAGAGGAAGAACAGCAACCTCAACCGCAGCCCGGTGAGGAAGAAGAAAAGAAAGAGGAGGAGCAACAGCCTCAACCGCAGCCGCAGCCACAAGAGGGAGAACCTCAACAGCGTGAATTAACACAGGAAGAAGCTGCACGTTTATTGGAAGCTCTTAAAAATGAAGAATTAAAGGTGCAAAAGAAATTAAAACGCCAAAAAGGTAAGTCGCGCCGAATCCGTATTGAAAAAGATTGGTAGACATAGGAGGTTGGAAGGTTGTAAAGTTAGGTATGTTTCAAATCCTGTGCTTTTCCACCAAACAGTTTGTAGCTATTTTAACAGTTCGTGGATTCGTAATTAGTAGATTAGTGATTCGTATTTCGGCACTTTTTTGATAGTTGGTTTCTTTTTGAATAGCTTGTGTAACGACAGCTTTAGCTGTCATAATGTCTTGAACATTAAAAAAATAGGTCTATTAGAAAAGGTCAAAAAGTAATTTTTCATGACTCATTTCTAACAGCTAAAAATCCAAAAGTCTAAATAGCTAAATATCAATTTTAGAAATAAAGTGTTAGTAAAAAAATGAAACATACCTAAAGTTACAGGTTTTAAAGGTTCTATTTTTTTTAATAAATTTTCAAAACGATATTTATAATTTGCTTAATTAAGAGTTTGTAGTTTTTTAGGCTAATTATTAATATTTCATTTACCCTAAATGTTTATTTTTCAATGATTTAGAAAAAGAAAAGTTGTTTTTTAAAAAAAATAGCCTATTAATTAAAAATGGTTGTTGTTTTAATTAGTAAAATAAGTACCTAGACAAAATTAATGGTACATCAGTAAAAGACTTTAGAGCAAGATTGTGCACAACATAAAACTTTGCAACTTTCTAACCTTGTAGCCTTCCAACTCCCAAAGAAACGAATGTTAAAAAATGAGACTTTACTTAAAATATATTTTTATAACTCTTTTATTTTTCTATACTTTACAAACGTTTGCACAATCCATTAGTGTAAACCCAACAAAAGTACAGACTAGCACAGATGGACAATTTACCATTACCTATTCTATAAATGGCGGCGGCATTGACGATTTTCAAGCCCCTTCATTTGAGAATTTTTACATCATAGGTGGTCCGAATCGCTCCCAAAGTATGCAAATTGTTAATGGGAGTGTATCGCAATCCAGCACTTTGAGCTATGTTTTACAACCCAAAAAAATAGGGCGATTTACGATTCCATCTGCTACCGTTTTTTCCAATAAAAAAACCTTGCGTGCGCCTAAAATTCAAGTTACGGTAAGCAAAGGAGCAGGTACTCGCTCTCCGCGTAGCCACCTACCTCCCAAACGCAATAAAAAACTGAAAACTCAACCTCAAATCCCTAAGTTTCAACCTAATAATCGCAATCAAGCTTTGCAACCTAGGACACCTCCTAAGCCTAAAAAACCTGTACGCCTTGAGGATCAGGTGTTTGTACGCATTTTAACGGACACAACCAACGTTTATCAAGGGCAGCAAATTACGGCAATTTATCGTCTTTACACCTCTGTAGACATTACCGATTATGGCATCAAAACAAGTCCTTCGCAAACGGGTTTTTGGGTGCAAGACCTAACACCTAAATCTCGACAAATGCCGGGTCGCGAGGTCTTGGATAGTGTGGTTTATCGAGTATTAGACCTCAAAACTTATGCACTTTTTCCACAGCGTCCGGGCAAATTAACCATTGATCCGATGGATTTGGAGGTGAAAGTTCGGCTTCCAAGAGGCAATAATCCAAATAGTTTTTTTCAAAGCTACCGCAGCAAAACCATGAATTTAATCAGTGATACGGTTAGCATCAATGTGTATGACCTGCCCAAAGAAGGAAAGCCTGCCAATTTTTCGGGGGCGGTAGGCAGCTTTAAGTTGAGCTCACTTTTAAGCAAACGCACCGTTATGCTTAATGAGTCATTAGATTTTAGCATTACCATTTCGGGCGAGGGCAATATCAAACTCATTAGCGCGCCTGCTATTGAATTTCCCAATACTTTTGACACCTTTGAGCCGCAAATATCAGAGGATGTTTATGATGCTAAAAATGTGGTGAAAGGGCGCAAAAAATTTACCTATACCA
>JAHDHV010000505.1 GCA_020631155.1 Bacteroidota bacterium
TGGGTTAAAAAATACTGATTTGTGTAACTTTTTTTAATTTCGTATTTTCTTTACAATAGGAGTGTTATCTTTAGTAGCCGTTTAGAACTTTAGATATTTAGCCGTTTAGAACTTTAGATATTTAGATATTTAGATATTTAGCTGTTAGAACTTTAGATATTTAGCTGTTAGAACTTTAGATATTTAGCTGTTTGTGGAATCTGGAAATTTTTTAAAGGTGATGATGTAAAATTTTACATTTGTATAAAAAAGTCCAAAAAGCTAAAAGTCCAAATATCCAAAAAGCCAAAAGTCCAAAAGTCCAAAAGTCTAAAAAACCAAAAGAGATCATTTTTAGCTAAAAAAAAAACTCATGAGAATCATTATATATCTATTAATTTCAATATTTTACCTTTTAAGTGCACCTTTGCCTCCACTATTTGCTCAAAATGATAGCGGTTGGGGACTGAATTGTAGTGAAATAAGAAAGGCTTACCTCGCCTGTGAAGAGGAGCGTTTCAATGATGCAATGAATATCCTCTATGAGATCGAATATAATGCCAAAGAGCAGGACAGAAAACGTTTTATCAACAATGACAGGGTGGTGTATAATTTAACCAAAGCGATGCTGTCAAAGTCTGGCGACAATATTGAAGATGCCTTTAAATATGTGAATAGAGCCAATGCAGCCTATCAAATGCAATTGCAAGAAAATAAATTATCTAATGATTTATTAGCCAAAAAAATACCGCAAATGATCGGGCATTTAATCAATGAGTGGAGTGGTGAATTTAGGGCGATCGTTATGCCTAAAATTGAAGAAGCCTATGCCAAAGTTAAAGATTGTACAGTACATCATGCCGTAGCTGATTACCTTGATTATTTTGAAGCTTGTTTGGGCATCACAACTGAACTTGAAATTAATTTAAAGGAAGAAGTTTTGCGGCATCATTTAGGCAGCACTGATTTAGTGATTTATTATTTATCTAAATCTTATACAAAAAAGTGTATGGCTGAGGAGTTTTTTATTAAAAGTGAAATGCTTTGGGAAAATACCTTACAAGAAGCCAACGCTTATGTAATAGATGCACGAAATGAATGGGCTAAAATTGAAGGAACAGATGCAGAAAAAATATTGCAAGACAAAGGCATTAGTGCCTATAGCATTGATTATTTGACAAAGCGGATTAGAGAGCAATTAGACATTGCGAATGTGGAAAATATACCTGTTGATTCGCTGCAAAAGTGGGAAGCCCAAAAACAACAAGTGGTCTCAACTAGGCTGGAGCAAGAGGATAATCAAGAGGTTGATAAACTAAGAGAGGTTGCTCGCATTAAACGCAATATTTTGCTGGAATTGAAGCGCGACAGCCTGCGAGAATATAAGGAAGTGGTGGTTTCAACGCCCAAAACGGTACAGAATATTTTTGATGAAGTAGTACGTGTAGACGATAGAATTAACCTACCTTGCACCCATATTGAAGCAATTCCCAAAGGCGAATACGGTCAGGATATTGCCATTAATTTGACCTATGGCGGTTGTGATAGCATTAATGTGGTTGGTAAAGATTATGCCATCGGCACCTACCGCAGTGATGGCGTAGATGTACTTCTAATGGCACTCGGCAAAACTGTATTGTATGCCATCGGACCTTGGGCGGCCAACAAAATGACAGGCGAGATTACAGGTTTTGCAGATGGTCACCCTGTTAAACCCACCAAACTAAGCTATGATGGTGAACTGGGACGTATCTACCGCACCCACTATTTTTCTGTAAACAGTGATATGTACAAGCAAAGCACCGAAATGGGTGCTTCGGCTTTTATTTTGAATAATGAAGAATTGGCTCTTTTGCGCGCCATTTATGCCAAGAGTGTTCTCATTAAAGAAACGGGAACACATCCTGACAATATAGAATTGGCGGCAGCAACAAGCCCAGAAAAAGGAGAAGATTATCGAAAAGTTGAAATCAAATTGTACATCAAAGATGCCCACAAAAAGGAATTGGATCAATTATCTGATCAACTAAAAGAAATTCTCCGCAATAAACCGATGCCTGCTACTGCACATACGATTTTGAATTGATAATTCATGCATGTAGGGACAAGGCATGCCTTGTCTCTACTAGAATCCAATATAAAATCCTTTGTTTTGTTTCGCTAAATCGCGCATAAACTTCACCTTCGGATCGCTGCTGCCTTTGGTACGGAACGCCTTACCAACGCCTACACAGTTAATTTGCTTGCTACCGCCATTTTCACGCTTTACAAACTGTAGTACTCCGTTCACATCATCTGTGGTACAATCCACATCGGAAACTCGTTTAGTTGGCAAACCATCGGATAGGAAAATGACCGTTCCTGCACCAGAATATTTGTTTAGAACATACTTCATCACCTCGCGAGTAGGCGTACAACCAAAGGCACGTAAACCATTGATATACTTATAGATGTCGTATTTTACATTGTCGTTGATCTGCGTTAATTTACCGAATTTAAAGCCATAACGCTCGTTTTTGCTTTTCGGGAAAATGACAATATCTACTTTATAATCATTGCCCATTGTCGCAATCATCATTTTAAGCCCTGCCTTTACCTCATCCAATTTTTGGGGTTCAGGCTCATCGTCCATACTGCCCGAAATGTCCACCATAAACACTACGTTTTTGTCCGAAAACTTAAAGCCAGACTCAAATTCTTTTTTATGCTTTTGCTTTTCAGCAGCAATTTGTTTCGCTTGTTTAATATTTTCTTGACGCAACTCCTCAATTTGCTTTTTCATCTGCTCAATGCGTTGCTGCTGCGATTTATCTTGGCTAGATTTACTCGACTCTAACTGTTCAACTCTCTTTTGCAGGCGATCAATTTCTGCTTGTTGCGATTTATTTTTATTGTCTTGACCTGATTTCAACTGTGCTACTTCCTTCTTTAAGCGTTCAATTTCTTCCTTTTGCGATTGGTCTTGACTCTTACTACCAGAACGCAAGTCTTCAACTTCTTTCTTTAATCGCTCAATTTCCTGTTGCTTTGCCTGATCTGCATTTTCATTGCCAGAGCGCAAGTCTTCAATCGTTTTTTTCAAACGTTGTATTTCCTGTTTTTCAGAATCTCCACCAGAACGCAATTGATTAATTTCTTGCTCCAAACGGGCAATTTCCTGTTGAGCAATTGCTTGATTTCTGTTCTCAGCTTCTAATTGTGCAATTTCGCCTTCTAGCTGTGAAATCTGCCGTTGTGCGTTTTGTCGCTCTTGACGAATACGCTGTTCGGCTTCTTTTTGGATGCGAGCAATATCTTCGCGCGCTTTTTGCTTCACCTTGTCAATTTCCTTTTGTAACTCCTCCACTTGAAGCGTTAGGCGAGTGATTTTAGGCTCCACGTCCTCTAATTCGGCTTGTAAACGCGCTTTTTCCTTTTCACTAGCTGCCAATGTTTGCTTCAATTCCTCTATTTCTTGCGTTAATTTCTGCTTCATGGCATCCATTTCCTGTTGCTTCTCTTTGAGTTGCTTTTTCAAAATGGCTACCGCCGAATCATGCCCCTTAATGCGTTCTTCCAACTTTTTAATTTTCGCTTCTAGCTCCTTGGTTCGTTTAGAACGTTCTTCCAACAGCTTTCGCAATTCATTCCGATCACCTTCACACTTGATGAGTTTACTTTGTAAATTTTTAACCTCTAAAGATAAATCATCTACTGTTGTTTCGAGCTTATTCATTTGCCCTTTCAACTTTTTGAAAACCTTATCTGGCACTGACTTTTTCAGTTGTCCCATCATATTTTCAATCTTGGCAACATCTACCTTCAACTCTTTTATTTGTTCCAATTCTTTTAATTGGCGTTCTACATCGCTCGTCAACTTAGGAATGATAATGAATAAAATCAGAACCGCACCTAATGCTCCTGAAAGCAAATCCAAAAACGATACATTAAAAACATTAACTTCTCTCCTCGCCATTAATTTTTTTGTTTATTTATTTCGTCTTTTCATGAATTTGGCTTTTTAGATTTTTAGACTTTTAGCTTTTTAGATTTTTAGACTTTTAGCTTTTTAGATTTTTGGCTTTTTAGATTTTTAGTGTATTATATAATCACTAATCACTAACTTCTAATCACTAATCACTAATCACTAATCACTAACTTCTAATCACTAATCACTAATCACTAACTTCTAATCACTAATCACTAACTTCTAATCACTAATCACTAATCACTAACTTCTATCTACCCAAATTCATGAAAGGAGG
>JAHDHV010000038.1 GCA_020631155.1 Bacteroidota bacterium
ACTATAGTGAATTGGGACCTCGTTTTCCAGATATGAGCGAACCCTATAATTTGGAACTCCTCGAAAAAGGTTTGGCAATTGCTCGAAAACACGGCTATACTTGTCATACGGGAGTTTACGCCAGTGTTTCAGGCCCGAACCTCGAAACGCGAGCCGAATATGTTTATCTCAACCGCATTGGAGCTGATGCAGTTGGCATGTCTACTGTACCAGAGGTTATTGTTGCCATACACAGCGGTTTGCCTGTTTTTGCCATCTCTGTTATTACCGATGCCAATTATCCCCCCGAAAAAGTTAGCCCTGTTACCCTTGAGGCAGTCATTGCCGTAGCTAAAGAAGCTGAACCCAAAATGACCACTATCATGCGAGAGTTGATCACAAGTCTTTAATTGTGGCAATTATTTCCATTTTTCTACCATATTTTTGTAATAAAATAGAGCACTAAACGACTATCATTAAAAAACTGTTTGATGGAAGACAATTTAACAGTGGTATAGACTTTTGTATCAATACAGATATGATTAAGTATTTTTAAAAACACACTATACTTCAAGAAAGACCAACTGGAGAGAAACACTAAAATTTCACGACACTTTGTTATTATCATTTACTTTTTCTTAACCCACTAAATATATTTTCATGAAAAAAATATATCTTCTTTTAAGTGTTTTATTTATTTCATTACAAATCAATACCGTATTTGCACAAGATGAAGAGGTTGAACTACTTTATCATTGGTCAGATTCTACCTTTGTCGGCTCTTTTTGTGCCATTTGTGGTAATGGTGTTTACAATGAAGTATGGGGCTTTGTACAGGACGGTCGCGAATATGGTGTGATTGGTTCAACCGCAGGAGCCAATATTTTTGATTTGACCGATCCAAGCAATATTAAAATGATTGACTTTATACCTGGTGCTTATCACGGAGAGGGAGTTGTTCATCGTGACTTTCATGACTATAATGGTTATCTTTACATGGTATGCGATCAAGGTCTTGGAATATCAGGTTTGCAAATAGCAGATTTAAGTTATTTGCCTGATTCTGTGCATGTTGTATATAGCTCTAATGAGCTTTTTTCAATGGCACACAATATTTTTATTGATACAACAACCGCTAAATTATATGTTTGTAGTGCAGGTCACAATGATGAAACAATTGAAGATATTGAAGTGTATTACTTAGGTCTTGATCCAATTAATCCAATACTTATTCAAGCTTTAGATATGAATGAGTATGTGCATGATGTATATGTTCGCAATGATATTGCTTACCTAAATGTAGGTTATACAGGTTTATTTATTGTTGATTTTTCACCACCTGTTGTTCCTGAAATATTGGGTTCACTAACCGAATATTCCACCTATGGGCAAGGTTATAATCATTCAGGCTGGCTAAATGATGCAGGTGATATATATGTATTTGCTGATGAAACACATGGCGTTGATATAAAAGTAGTAGATGTAACTGATTTTTCAGATATGAAAGTATTGTCTACTTTTACATCAGGTGTTGATCCTAAATCTATTGCCCACAACCTTATCATTAAGGACAATTATGTGTATGTTTCCTACTATCATGATGGTTTACAAATATTTGATATTAGTGATCCTTCTAATCCCGAATTGGTGAGAATTTTCGATACTTTTTCAGGCGATCATGCAGGTACTTATGAAGGTGCTTGGGGCGTTTATCCCTATTTGCCGTCAGGTATTGTATTGATTTCCGACATGCAATCGGGCTTTTATGTATTTGATCCCAAACTGCCTAATTCCATCGCTGATGTAAAACCCATTGTCAATCCTGATATGGATGTCAAAATTGCTACTCGCTTGTATAACAATGACTTATCTGTGCAATTAAATGTAAAAACACCACAAAAAGTTACCTTTGAACTCTATGACATTACAGGGCAACAACTCTTTCAACAACAACAAATTTTTAACCAAATAGGTAATTTTACACACCAAATCCCAATGCCTTCACACCTACCCACAGGCTATATTATTGCCAAAGTTAGTACTCAACAAGCTGTTTATTCGCAAAAAGTTTTGAATTTAAATTAGAAAAATAAATAAATAAAAAGGCAATAGAGTGAGTAACTTGACAATGGTAAATTAAACTTTTCTTTCAATTTAAAAGCGTTGATTTGTCTAAATTAACATTATCCAGAACATTGATCAGTAGATTAATGATTCGTGATTAGGTGTTTTTTTCATGGCGGCTTTCTTTTTAAGATTATTTGTGTAATGAAGACTTTAGCCGTCATGGTGCTTGTAGGTGTTTGATAATCAGTTAGTTAGATGAAATTTAAAATGCAATTAATTGTTGCCAGTTCCTGATTTCTAACAACTAAAAATCCCAAAGTCTAACAGCTAAAAATCTAATTTCTAAAAATCTAAATAGCCAAAAAGCTAACAGCCAAAAAACAAATCAACAATTAACACATAAGGCGGTTTTTTTCGTTATTTTTTAGTATGTTTACTTTCCTGACATTAAAATGAAAAAATACCAAACTATGGGCACCAATACTAACTTTTTCAAAAGCAATTCATTTTTATTAATCCTCCTATTTACAGGGCTGTTAATGAATGTATTTACGCTTCAATCCTCAGCTCAAAACCCTAGTATACAGGGCGCATTATCGGATTCGGTAGCGAATTTATACCAAAAATATTTAAACTTAGAAAAACAGGGAAATGATGTTGAACAGGTAAAAAAAAACCTACAAAATGTTAATCAAAACCTATCTGACATCAACAATCAACTGCAAACAACAGAGCAAAATTTACAACAACTACAGCAACAACAACAACAGTTTGGCGAGCTTGAAAAAGCAGTTGGTAGCAATAATCAGTTACTCAATCAATTGGATAAAGACCTAAAAAATAATGGAAATGCCATTCAAAACTTAGGGCAAACGATGAGTGTTGTAGAAAAAGGTTTACAAAATAGTCAACAACAAATGAGCGTTGTAGAAAAAGGCTTGCAGAGTAGTGAACAACAAGTAAAAGAGCTTCAAAAAACGCAACAAAAAATAGGTGTTTTGGAGCAGCAAGCCATCGGTAATAAAGAAGTTATCAACAATTTGGGGAAGGCTGTGGATAACATGAGTGCAGGCCTACAAAATAATGAACAACAACTCAACGCATTACGAAAAGAGCAACAAACCAACGACAATACACTACAACAAAAAGCGGAAGCTAACAATATTGCGATTAATGGATTACAACAAACAGCTGAAGCTAATGGCATCGCTATCAACGGTTTAGGTCAGTCTATGGCTGATATTAATAATGCATTGCAAAACAATACCCAATTGTCGCAACAGGTAGGCTATAATGGGCAAAGCTTGGAACTGTTAAAGGCGAGTACCACACAAATTAATCAAGATATTGGCGAGCTCAAAAGTAATTATGAACATTTTAACACCTTATTGAAGTCTAATAATGAGGCCATCAATAAGTTGACCAATAAAAACCTATTTACGCTAGAATCAAGGCTGGAAACGGAGCGCAATAAAATCATTAATACAGCAGATTTTGTACACGCTGCCGACATCAGTTTGAGTGCAATTGTGTTGTCTAATGCCCTATCAGATTATTTGAACGATGTAAGTGCGCTCAATAATCCAGAAAATCAGGAATTAGGTTTTTCATTATCTAATGAGGTGTCGAAAATTATTGATAAAACGATTATCAAGGGCAAAGGTAAGGTGAATAATGTAAAAACGAATAAATTCTTTCAAATTGTAGATAATGTTATACGCTCCCCGATTACTCGCTCGTTTTTAAGTGCGATTCCTGTGGTCAACTCCATTAAATCAGTGATGGATTTGGTGATTGGGGTCGCGGTGAAGGGCAAAGACATTACCGTTGGTGATATTGCTAATTTTAAACTAGAAATCGGTGATTATATTGAACACTATGAAGGTTTGGCGCGCGCAACAACAAATTTTGACACCAAACTCAATAGTATTAAGGTGCGAACCGATGCCTTAAAATCATTGCTTAAAAACTATACCGTAGAGCGTGTTAACACCTTGCAACCCAATACTTTACAAGAAAAAAGCACAGAACCATTAGCCCAAATCATTGCCCAACATTACAACAAAGATATAGTGACAATGCATGTCAATAATATCGCAAACAGCCATCAAATAGGGGGGCGCATCAATTTGGACGCTGCACTCGCCGATAGTCGTTTATTTTATCCAACTTATGCTCTTAATCAAGCGCGTTTGATTCAAGATGAAATCGAAGCCATTAGCAAAGAGTATATTCTTGCTTTTTACGCCTATCAAAAAGCCATTGAAATGGTATTAAACAAGAGTAAAAAAATAGGCAACGCCAATAAAATTAATGCAAAAGTACAAGCATTAAAGAAAAAATTAGAGCAGTTAAAAGTTGCCTACAATAACGCAGTTCGCATTGATGATGTGAAAAATAAATTTCGCAAATTATCTAATTTTTAATATTTATTGTCATGTAGAGACACAAAATCTTGTGTCTCCACTCCCCCCATCAAGATGCATCTGCAAAAAGTAAAATAGTAAACACAAGTGATAAAATATTTTTTACCCTATAGTTTTTTTTTCTGTTGTTGTCTTTTTTTGTGTGAAAATGCAATGGCACAACTACTAGAAAGAGACACCGCAAATATAGAAAAGCGTTATCCTTTGATGCGCTATACAACGGATAATTATACTTTAGCTACGCAAAATATAGACACTTCCTTGCGTTATTTTTATCGCTATAATCCAGCATGGCAACGTCCATATGAAGACCAATTTTTAGGCAATTTAGCACAGCCACACTTTTCGCAAGTCTTTGAATATGAGCGAAATATAGGCTTGCATCTCGGCTTTCGCCAGTACGACCAATACCTATTCCATCCCGAAGAAACGCCCTATTTTCATACACCATATCCCTATGCACGCTTTGAGTATACATTAGGCGGTAGCGAGGAACAATTACTCATTGCTTCCTTTGCCCAAACCATCCGAAAACGCCTGCATTATACCCTTCACTACCGCCGCATCATTGGCGCAGAAACCTATCAACGACAACAAGCAAATTTCCATAATTTTGTGGGTAGTATCTGGTATGAAAATGCCAATAAACGCTACAATGTACTCAGTCATTATGTGGTCAATAGCGGTTCTGTAGATCAAAGTGGTGGCATTGATACCTTATTTAAAGTGGAGTATGATGAGTTTGGAATTATAGAAAGTTTGTTGCCTAAAACCTTATTTTTGGATACTAGTGTGATTCGGAAAAATATTTTGGATGTTAATTTGGAAAATGCGAATACAACCTATAAAAATAACAATTTTTTTGTGCAACATTCCTATGATTGGGGGACAACAAAGCGATGGTATGAATCAACAGCAAGCGGACGAGATAGCATTGAACGAAAGCGGTTTTTGCCTGCCCTCCGTATTGGTAACAGCTTTACTTTCAACCAAACACGTTATCTATACAATGATCAATCGCCTACGGCAAATTATTACAATAGTTTTTTCCTAAACCCTAGCAATATTCCTACAGGAGCCTCTATTTATTATACCCCTTTGCAGGTAAATGACTTTAAAAATGAAGTATTTGTTTTATTGATGGGCAATAAAAAGGATGAGATTGACGAAGGCGAATATCGGCGGACGATTACGGCACGAGCGAGTTTTGAGCATCATTTTTATCGAATCACACAGCCAGATAGTGTGTACACCATCCAGCGGCGAACAAGTGCAACGGCTGATCCACTAACGGTTTATATACGCGCCGATCAACGGGAAACTTTACAGTCGGCTTTGCTTAATTTTTATGTAAATAACCCTGCTAGTCAGGCGTTAAGCTATCAATTACATGCGCGCTATGCCTTATGGGGCTTCAATTTGGCGGATATGTCATTGGATGCGCGTTTACAATATCAGCTATCGCGGAAGGTGGGCGGCATCAAAGGGCGGTTTGCATTTAAACGCCTAGAAGCCGACCGTATTCAGTCGCGCTGGTTTGGCAATCACTTTGATTGGAACAATGATTTTAGCAAAACAACAAGTCTGCAAATCAGTGGCACCTACTTTAACCCTGCCCTAAAATTGGAAGCAACCTATCGAAATCACACCTTTGACAATTACCTAATTTGGAACGAAGAAGCACAGCCCGAACAATTGTCGAAGGCGGTCAATATTAGCCAATTTATCTTAAAAAAGGACTTCAAAATCGGGCGTTTTCATTTGGATAATACGGTCGTTTATCAAGTATCCACCAACGACAGTATCGCCCTTCCAACCCTTTGGACACGACATCAACTATACTACCAAAACTATCTGTTTAACAATGCTTTATACGCCCAAATCGGTTTGGATGTCCGCTACAATACCAACTATTACGCCAATGCCTATGCCCCCGCTACAGGGCAATTTTACTATCAAAATTCCAACTTATTACAATATTATCCACGCTTAGATTTTTACGTCAGCTTTCGAGTCAAGCGTGCGCGAATTTACGGCTTAGTTCGGCATTTAAATCAGGGCTTACCCGGGCAAATGGGCTATTTTGCAGCCCCTTTCTACCCCATGCCCGATCGTAGTTTTAATTTTGGTTTGTCGTGGTTGTTTTATGATTGAAACATTTCTTATATGTAATTCATTTAATTATCGTTTATAACAGTATCTATATAAAGATATATTGTGACACTTCTTTCTGTTGGATTAATTTCATCAACAACATCTCCATTTAAAACATGTAATTTACTCTTTGGAAATCCGTTAGGTGGACTGTTCAGCACCTTTTTTATAAACGCTCCACGTAAGTTAGGGAGATCATTATTTCTATAGGGATTATTTAATAGAAATAATTTTTTATTAAATGTAAATTGATTATTATTTGACTGATTTCTTCTTAGCACATATATACTATTAAACATGTAATTCTCAACTTGAGGTTTTTCAAATTGGGTTCCTATGTCAGCATCTGCTTTACCTTGAATAAATATTTCATAATCTAGATTACCATTTTCGCTAGTAATATCTTCAACATCTTGTTTAAATTTTGTAACTGACTTGCGAAATTTTTTATCAAACTCACTAATAGTATATTTCTCAATATTAAACTGAAGTTTTTCTACTATTATAGGAGGTGTTTTTAATTCAATTTTAAAATAAAGTCCTTTTTTATCTGTTATTAAAGGTTCACCAGCCTGATATTTTGCATCGTAATAGTGATTATATGTTTCAAGTTCTTGGATTATTTTTTTATGACCAATTTGTGTTTCTTTTTGTTGTTGTTCACAATAATCTCTTTCTCTCTTAAATTTAGCTTTTTCCTCTTTACATTCATTTGATACATATCTATAATAATTTATTTCTTTATTGAATTTAACCTTTTCTTCTTTACACTTTTCTAATGTAGATTCTAACAGTCTAGCTTGTTTTTTGTGTATTTTTTTACATTCTTCATTGTGATGTCTAACTTTTACTATCAAACTATCACGTTCTATTTCAACATCATTATATTCATTCTTTACAACTTCCATTTTTTCATTACATTCCCTCAACTTTCTATCCTTTTTTGTTATGAGAGTACTTATCACCATCTCTAATGAATCAATCTTTGCTCTTTCATGTCCTTCGTTAATTTTTATCACCATCTCTAATGAATCAATCTTTGCTCTTTCACGTCCTTCGTTAATTTTTATCACCACCTCGAATGAATCAATCTTTGCTCTTTCATGGCCTTCATTAATTTTTATCATCATCTCGAATGAATCAATCTTTGCCCTTTCACGTCCTTCATTAATTTTTATTATCATCTCCAATGAGTCATTTTTTTCCCTTTCACGCTCGTTATTAATTTTCACCACCTCGAATGAATCAATCTTTGCTCTTTCACGTTCTTTTTTACTCACTACTTCTACACTACTTGTTCCTGCACTACTAGAACCTCTTACAAATATTTTTTTTTCCTTAAAATATTCTGTTATCTTATCTCTTAATTTATTTATTTTATACTTAACTTCATATATCTTTTTATTCTTTCTGCCTTTATTCAACTTATCCTCATCTAAATAAAGTGTTTCATCAACAAAAATAGTATCAAGTTTCAATATTGATATGATTTCTCCATAAGCTCTATATTGTCCTTCAAAGTATTTCTGTTTTTGTTTTAAGGATTGTGCTCCAGCCATGAAATGCGTAAAAATAAACATATTAATTAAAATAAATCTTAACATTAGAATTAGTTTTTTTGAGTTCTTTAAATTGGTAAGGCGGAATCTTTGTATTTGCAACAACTAAAATATTTATTTTTCTCAATTTATATAAAGGCTTAATATCAGTAATCCTAGTATTACTAATATCTAAGTGGTATAATGTGCTTAAACGCTCTATACCTTGAATAGAACGTAAACTTTTTGTACCAAAAATATTTTCTAGAGAAGTGAATTGACCATTTAATAAGGGCTTTAGATCAGTTATTTTTTTACCCTCTAAATCAAATTGCCTTCTATTAAATATTTTATCAAACTGCTCTGGTGAGGGTATTCCTCTACCAACTTTTATATTTGCTGACTCCTCAAATACCTTTTTCCAATCATCACTTAAATTAATCCACCAGCGTTGATTTGGGGAAAGTGGTGAAGATATTGCTGGTTTGGGTTGTGGTTTTGGTACTGATTTGGGTTGTGGTTTTGGTACTGATTTAGGCTGTGGTTTTGGTGCAGGTTTAGTCTTTGGTTTTGGTGCTGATTTAGGCTGTGGTTTTGGTATAGGTTTAACATCCAATGAGTCAAGAACTAAACTAGATGTATCAATTTTGATACTATCTTGAGGAGTAGTTCTAGGACACTGTTCATAACAGGTAGGACATACCTTACAAATGAATGTAAAAAGATAAGGTAAACAAGCTAAAGCAATACAAGCTATAAAGAAGTATCTAAAGTATTTGTTTTTTATAAGAGAAACAAAAAAGCCCTTTATACTCTCCCAGTTTCTTCCCACAATATTATTGCCAAATAGGAGTATCATCAAAGAGACAATAATACCAATATAAATTACATTTTCAGCTACAAATTTGGGTAGGAGTGCACTCATTTTGTAGTAATTTTAGGTTCTAGCTTTTATTTGCAAACCTAAAATTACTGCAAAGGGTTCCATATTCCAAAAAAAGGAATGAGTTTTTTTAATAAATCTTAATTTGTAATGAATAAAAAAGGTGTAGCGGCAACTTGCGTTTTCAACAGCATGTCATTAAACAGTCATTATAAAAAAAATTTATCTCATATCTCCCGTCTTTTGTCTCCCATCTAACGCACCTACTTCAACCCCTCTTTCTCCAAAAGTTGCTGAACATTAAGCACAATATCATCCAAAATTTCAATATCATAATCCCAATCAACAATAAGCCAGGGTTTGTTAGGGCTTACAAACAATAACTTACGACTTTCACTAAAAATCCATAGTATTTTTTGCGTACCAAAATCTAGTAGTTTCTGTGTTTTAGCAAAACAATAACTCAGTTCTTCAGCAAAAGCGTTGATGTCTACCTCAATCACTACTTTGGGTGCAATATCCAGATATTGATTCGTCAACTTTTCAGGTAGTAGTTCTTTTTTTTCAAAAATAGCTATATCAGCAGCTAAGTTATTGCCTTTATTAATGTGTAAACCTACCTCATTAGAAAGAACTTTGTAAGTTTTTCTATCCATATGATCGTTTAGAAATTCTACAATACAGGCAATGATAAAAGACTGAATACCGCTACTTCCCATAATATCTTCTAGTGTTTTTAGTTGATTAAGTACCGCTTGATAATGAAGATAATAGTAAGGCTGACCATCCATTTCTTCATAAACGAGGTCTTGTAAGTTAGGTTTCTGCTGTGATGCTTCTTCCGAAACAGTTGTTGATGGATTTTGTGAAGTCATCATATTTATTGTTTTAAAAAATTAAAAAATCACAATTCAACTCATTAATGGCTTTTTTTTACATTCGACAAATACTGCAACATACTATCTTCTACCTCTTTATTTGGGTAGCCCAATGTATACAAAGGATAAGTGTAATCTATATTTTTAATGGTTAAGTATCCTGTTTCAAAAAGAATGGGAATAATATCTAAATCTTGTATATTACAGCTATTGGACATCATCATACCTGCCTCTACTTCATTAAATTGATAAGCAAAGCCTTCTTTCATCAACTCTGTTAAAAAAGTAGGAGTGCCTGTTTCAAACCAGAAGTTTTGAAATTGCCGTTTTTTGAAAAAGCTTAAAATAGAAAAAGGATTATACACATGATTTTTCCCATCCCATGTATAACCATCGTACCATTTTTTGATGTCTTGCAATAATTTTGTTTCAGAAATATTTAATTCATTGGCTATCAGTGTAATTTCATCGGAGAAATGATGTAGTAGTTCTGTTTGTGTGTAGCCCATTGCTTTTGAGAAGCTTGGATCAATGGTGAGATCATCGGGATTGTTGAGCTCAGAAAAAATACCTACCTTATTAAATTTAGAAACCCCTGTAATTAATAAAAACTCAATATAAGGATCGCTGTCCTTGATAACTGAGTATAAATTTTTCATTATTTCCTGATTTTCAAAGGCTTGTGCTCTTTTGGATTCGGCTAAGTAGTCAATAATTGGCTTGTCATATTCATCAATAAGGATGACTACATCGCCTTTTTGATGTAATTTTTTAATTAATTCTTTAAATTTTTGACTAATAACCGTTGCTTTATAGGTAATGTCAAATTCCTGAGCAATTTCATCTAAACTATTGTGTAGAGCTTGTTCAAGTCCTAGTTCTTTATAACCAATATTATTCAGGGATAAGTGAATAATGGGTAATTTTTGTTTCCAATTCCATTTATTTTCTATCCATAAGCCTTTGAATAAGTCTTTATTACCGCTAAATAATTCTTTAATGGTAGAGATTAATAATGATTTACCGAATCTTCGGGGACGAGACAAAAAGTAGTATTTTCCTTTTGTGGCTAATTCATAAATGTATTTTGTTTTATCCACATATAAATAACCATTCGTGCGGATTTCACTAAAACTTTGTATGCCGATAGGTAATTTGTTCATATTTTTTTAACAAAAAAAAAGCCTAAAGAGTTATAGATTTGAGTAATTGCTCAAAACTTTAATAATAAACTAGATATTTCCCATCTCAAGTCTCCCGTCTAATCTCTAATCCAACAACACCTTTTTATGTACTGTTTTAGTTGAATTAGTGATTTTAAGATGATAAAGCCCACTCGGCCAATTATTACGCTGAATATGTACCCCTTGCTGCTGACTTTCTTGATGGTAAATACACTGACCAGCATTATTAAAAATTTGCACAAGGCTATTGCCCACAAATTGAGTATCACTCCAATCAACAAAAAATTGATCTTTAGCAGGATTTGGATAGATTTGTATAGAAATAGGCTGTTTTACCACATCATTTGTACTAACAGGGCAGGAGTATTGATATAAAAACTCACTCACAAAAGGCGCACTAATACTGTCAATAATGGTTGTATTGAGGTCTGAGTTGATAATATCCAAAAAACTGCCTGCAAAAACAGGGGATACATGGTTGCCGCCCGAAATGGTGTGCAAGGCATTAGGCACGCCTATTTCGCTCGCGTGCTGATGGATGACAGCCCCCCCTGACATTTCTATAATGCCATTGGCCAAGCCCGTTTCATAGGGTACAATCTCATCCGCATCCCCCTGCACACTGACAATCGGCACATCACCTTCCTCCATCCATTCGGGTTCCAAAATAGCTCCTGCCAAACTGATAACTCCCTGAATCTTAGTGCTATACCCCGGATTTCCGCTATTCCCTTCAATACCACCATTGGCATCTAAAACACTCTGAATACTCTCAGGCAAATCATCATCTTCATCCACATAAGCAGTATGAATCGCTACAATGGCACCCGCCGATACACCACCAACAAAAATTCGATTCGTATCAATACCATATTCCTCCGCATGTTTATAGAAAAAGCGAATAGCAGCCTTCATATCACCCACCGCATTGATCGCAACCTCTTGGATTTGCTCATCCGTTGGTGTGCCCAATACTAAGGGGTAAATTCGATATTCTATAGAGGCATTCACATAACCGCGCTGACTAAACTGATGGCAAAGCTCCACAATATCAGGAGAATCTTTAATGCCAATGACAAAAGCACCACCAAAAGCCCAAATAATCAAAGGGCGTTTTTCTAGGTCGTCTACTGTAGGCTCGTAAAAATCCAATTCAAGGCTTTGCTCCTCTCCAGAGGCATTGATGTTGCTACCAAAAGTAATGTCTGTGGTGATGGAGACTTGATCACGATCATATATCTTTTCCAAATACCTATCTCCACATTGAGCATAAGAAGGTAAACTGTTTAATAAACAAATGATTGATGTAAGGAGTAGTACTATTATTGTTTTTTGTAAAAAGTATTTCATAAGGATGTTTTTTAGGGAATAAGCACCTAGATATAAGACATAAAATATGAGACATAAGATGATGAACTCGTTATTAATAGTTTACAGTAAGTTCAAATGTCATTTAATTTTATCCAACTACTTAATAATTTTTTATAAAAATATTATTTTTTTTGAATCAATAAGTCCAAAAGTCCAAAAGTCCAAAGGTAAGTTTTTACATTGGAAATAAAGATAAAGAACTTCTATTTTTGTGACAACTACTTTTTTAGAATTTTTTATTTCACTTTAATAAATTTCATTAAGTATGCTTATCACTCGACCGACTTTAGAAGATGTACCGACAATCATGGAGTTATTTACCGAAACCATCTCCGACAATTTTCGGGAAGAAGGAATTATAGACAACCATCAAAGCGAATTAGTAGCCGAAATCATATCACAATGGGAGACTTTACAACAAGATTTCCACACCAATGGACAGGAAAATTATTTTTTGATTGCTAAAAAGGAAGGAAAGATTGTAGGCACTATTGCTTATGGCACCCCTAATACCATCATTCAACAACACTTAGAAGGGGTAGCACAACTTGCTATTCCTGAAATCAAAAGCGTTTATATTCTACCTAAGTTTCAAAAGCAAGGCATAGGCAGTACACTGTTAAAAGCTATCTTACAAATTTTAAATGATAGACAAATTTCAGCTTTTTGCTTGGATTGTGGTTATCGAAAATCTCAATCTTTTTGGAAAAAAAAGTTAGGGGAACCTACCAAAATATTAAGCGATTATTGGGACATTAATGCCCATCATATGATTTGGCAAAGAGATACAATTAATTCACTATCAATGATTTAAGCAAAAATAAAAAGTCTCTCCTGAATATTGATCTCAAAACAAAAGTGTAAGAAATACGCTTTTTTTTCCTAAAGACCTTATGCTTCTTACCTTATCTTTGTAGTGTATTAATCGTAAAAAATCACTTTACAATAGCTTGATATGAAAAAAATTATACTTGTGCTGATTTGCTGTTGTTGTTTGGCTTTACTGACTAGCTGTAGTAGTTCCAAAATTAGTCAAGTAGGTAAAAATGTGAACAATGGCTTTAGAAAAGTGGACAATGCATTGACTTCTGTGGACAAGACAGTAAATTCTGTGGATAGAGCAGTGAGTAAAGTGGAAAATTCAGTAGAACGAAGCTGGCGCAGAACAAAACGTATCAAAGACCGCACTGAAGGAGTGATTAAAAGACGTTAATGTTATTATTGGATTAATACTAGGTATGTTTCATTCCGTTCCTAACACTTTATTTCTAAAATTGATATTTAGCTATTTAGACTTTTGGATTTTTAGCTGTTAGAAATGAGTCATGAAAAATTACTTTTTGACCTTTTCTAATAGACCTATTTTTTTAATGTTCAAGACATTATGACAGCTAAAGCTGTTGTTACACAAGCTATTCAAAAAGAAACCAACTATCAAAAAAGTGCCAAAATAAGAATCACGAATCCACGAACTGTTAAAATAGCTACAAGCTGTTTAGGGGAAAAGCACAGGATTTGAAACATACCCAATACTAGACCTGTAACACCTGCTAAATTTTAGTAGTGTGAATGAATTTTTGATGCAAAAATCTAATTACTAGACTTTTATACAATAAAAAAAAGCTAAAAAACATTTTTTTCCACTTAAACCTTTATCTTTATCTACTATCTTAACCTCAAACAACTACCTTTTTTTAAAAAAAACCCTTAACCATGATGAAAATAAAGAATTTATTGACGTATTCATTGTTGATTGTGATGAGTTTTTTAATCATAAACAACAAAACATTTGCCCAGATTAATGGCAAAATTAGAACAGGTAAAACCGTAGATCGTCCTAGTAAAATTAGCAAGGCAGATAAAGAAAGCGTGAAAGTTTTGAGAGCGCAAAAAGCCCAAAAAACTGTTCAAAAGCGTGAATCAATCAGCGACAATGTACCTGAAACGGCAGCTAAGAGAAGTAAAGTAGAACGCAAACACACCAAGGTATTTCGCGCTACAGGTGAACGTGCTGAATTAAAAAACAAACGTGGTGCAGAAAAATTGCGAAGTAAAAGAGATTCAGAAATTAGCCAAAGAAGAGCAACAAAAGGAGAAAGAGAGTTAAAAGTGAAGCGTGAAGGTGTAAAACAAATCCGCAGAAAGCCAGTAGAACGTCAAGGTGATGTAGAAGATAGAGGCAGTGTGAAAGACAGAAGCAGTGTGAAGGATAGAGAAAGAGGAAGCAAAGGGCGCAACACAAAAAATCGCAGTATTAAAGACAGAAGCAGCAAAGGCGACCGAACATCTACTACAAGAACAAGCGAGCCAACTCGCCGAGAAGTGGAAAGAAGAACTACTACAACTAATAGAAAGCGAATCAGTAAAATTAGCCGAGAAGGAACAAGCGTTAAAAAAGAGCGCGATGGCCGTTCTACTAAAACACGTAGTATGAGAGAAGGCACAAGCAGCAAAGGCAAAGGAGGTTCTATTAAAGACCGTTCTCAAAATACACGCACCGCAGACAGAGACAGCCGCTCCACCAAAACACGTAGCACGAAAGGCAGTAAAGGCAGCAAGGCAGACCGTTTACGCAACCGAAAAAATAGCAATAACGACACCATAGCCGATGATGTTGAAAGAGGCAATACTAGCGGTGGCTCTATCAAAGGACGCATTAAAAGACAATAAGGCGAATCATCTCAAGTCTTCCATCTCATATCTCAAGTCTATTTAATACTAAGCTGTTTTTGAGATAAACACTTGATTGTAAACACTTTAATCAAATTCTGTATCTCAAAATAATTGTTGTTGAAAAATGTTATCTAAATTGCAACCCGTTGAAGTTTTCATATTTCAATGGGTGCAGTTTAGAACAACAAAGTAACTAAAGGAAGGTTATCATAAATCCCACAACTCAAATTTAACGTTTTCGAGCTCATATTTCCCATCTCATGTCTCCCTTTTTATATCCCTAAAAAACTCAACCTTAAAGATGAAAAAACTTAAAGCATACAGCTTAATGGCTGTGCTATGTTGCCTTTTAGCAACTGTTATTACTTCTTGTTCTAAAGATGATCCTTGTGATGCTGTTGCCTGTTTGAATGGTGGTGCTTGTGCCAACGGTCAATGTGTTTGCCCACAAGGATATTCAGGTGTAAACTGTGAAATTCCACCAGACCCTTGTGCCAATGTTAGTTGTTTGAATGGCGGAACCTGTGTGAATGGCAATTGTAATTGTCCCCCCGGTTTTTCAGGAGCCAATTGCGAAACTTCCACCGATCCTTGTGCCAGCATTAGTTGTTTGAACAATGGAAACTGTGTGAACGGAGCCTGTGAATGTGCGGCAGGTTTTGAGGGAACGCGTTGTGAAACCGAATCAAGAGATAAATTTATTGGCAGTTATAGCGTGGCAGAAGATTGCGAAACGGGCGATTATATTTACAATATTACCATTATGCCCTCCGCCACCAATACCGATAAAGTGTTGCTGTCCAATTTCTACGACCTTGATTTGCAAATACTAGCATCCATCAATGAGAATATCATTACCATTAACTCCCAAATTGTAGACGGCATTACGATTAGCGGCGAAGGCTCTATCAATGATGTTGCCAATATTGTTACATTGACCTACAACGTCTCCGCTGATGGCGAGGGCGATACTTGTACTGCTACTTATACAAAACAGTAAATCGAAAATAAAATGGTATGTTTTAAATGCCACGCTTTTCAATCAAACAGTTTTTGCTTATTTGGACAGTTCGTGGATTAGTGATTCGTAGATTCGTTTTCGGGCTTTTTAGTTTCTTTTTGCATGAACACAGACAGGCCGTTAATTTCTAAAAGCTAAATAGCCAAAAAGCAATTTTACCATTAAAGTATTAGGAGTAATATCAAATATATCCCTAATTTACCATTATCAAGTAAAGATTTACTTAGCCTTTTAACACAATCCAAAGCAGTAGAATAAACTTATGGTCTGATGTGACATCGAAAGAGTATCGCTGTTGCATCAGATTTTTTAATTATTTTTACTTATTAAAGCTATGAAAAAAAATATTTATTTGTTAACAACAGCTATCGTTTTACTTATCTTCGCAGCTTGCGATAATGTTAATAACAATAGCTCTCAAAAACCCATAACAAACCATTCTAATATCACTACTTTAACTGATGCTACTACTGCTAATGAGGATACATTGACAACAGATTCTAACACTTTGGCCAGCAATAAAAAACTTCCATCACTAGGAATTGATAGGAGTAAGTTTAAATATGTTCCTAAGAAAAAAGCTAAAAAGCCAGTGCCTAAGCCGAAGAAATCTAATGCCAAAAAGCCTACTCCCCAAAAACCTAAGCCAAAACCGAAAAAAATTACATCAACAAAACACACTAAAACGCCTAGTATCCCTACTCCTAAGCCTAAAAAGGCAGTAACAAGCAAAAAAAATGACACTACTCCATCAAACCATTCAACTAAAATAACATCAAATACCCCATATCGCACACAAAAAAGCCATCCATATAGAAGAACAGAATCTATAGATAGTAAACCAAAAATTGCTGCTTCTGAGCCAACTGCAACAGTGATACACTCAGAAAAAGCGACACCCAAAACTAATACTGACAACACGACTAAATTGGCTACCAAAAATGCCAATAGTGGTTTTAGCACTCAAGCAATTGTACCACAGAATGTTCAACAGCCTAGAACACACGGACTAGATGTTGTCAAAGAAAATAAGGATTTTTACGAAGGTCAAATTTTTATTAAGCTCAAAAAAGGAGCTACCGTTCAATTACCAGAATTTAACAAAAGCAATGGCACAAACCCCAACAGTAGTCACCCATTGAACAACATGATACAACAGTATGGCATTGTCAAATTGTATCGTCCATTTACCCGACTACAGAGTATGTCCAATGTGTATAAAGCGGAGTTCAAGCAGCCTTCACAAGCCAATCAATTAATCAAAAGCTTGCAACAATTGAGCTATGTAGAATATGCCGAAAAAGTGCCTCTTCAGAAAGTATATTGAGTCACTTCGTTCTTTTTTTAATTGTTTATTTTATTTCTCAATAAAGAATGAAAAATAAATACTATAGATATTGACTTGATAAATGACTGATTCTGTAAAAATCTTCTTTAAGAAGGTAAAATAAGTAAATAATAGTTTATCATTTTAGTAAAAAAAATTACATTTACTGAACTTACAAATAGTTGTTAAAAGAAAAATTTGTCTGTCATATTTAAGACAATATTTCTCTTAAACATTATCTTTAAATACCTAATAAACGTTTACTTTTGTTGTAATGAAAGTTTAAATCTCAAAAAATGATGATTTATATTTAGGTAACCTAGGTGACCAATAAGATTAAACAACAATTGGACTTGTCATAAATGCTTAATAGTAAACTAACTATCTCAAGTCTTATGTCTCATATCTTACGTCTAAGTACTGTATAAGTTTAGTATTTTTCCCCCACATATAACCCCCCTTTGGGGTTTGTGGGATTCTTATTACTGTTAGAGTTTGGATAAAATAACATTTAAGGGCTGAAAATTTTTTAACCTTAAAACCTTCCCAACTCCACATAATTACTACATGCTGCCAAATGAAAAACGTTAACTTACTGCTACCATATAGAAATTCCATTTTTTTAGAAATAAGTAGTATAATGGAAAAATTTCTTTTTAAAGATTTTGTTCCACTATATTGCTTGGGAATGTGAAGATAATAAGTTGAACTATAAAGTCAAGATAATTTTGTCATAGACAAGGAAAAAAACATAGCCATAGTGTGAAACTACGGCGAGGCTTTTTGACGCAGTATAGGACAAAATTATAAAGACGACTGGTTCAAATAATTATCGTAAGATTCCTTACTAAACCCTATATAAAATGAAAGCGATAGCATTATCCCTACTTGCGATACTGACAGCAATGTGTTTGACACAACCATTACCAGCAAATACAGCAGCCTCCGCTGCCCCTAGTATCTCTCAAAATAGTGAGTACTGGGAAGGCTGTATTTACTTGAAAGTCAAAGAAAACGCAAAAGTAAAACTCCCCAACTTTGATCAGCAAAAATCAAAAGCAGCTAATTATCCACACCTTTCCAAACTAATACAACAACACAATATAGCCAAAATTTACAAACCTCTTACTCGACTGAAAACGCCCTTTTTTGACAATGTTTACAAAATTGAATTTACCAATAAAAAACAGGTAGAGCAATTGCAAACACAGTTAAAAGAATTAGATTTTGTAGAATATAGTGAAAAATTCCCTGTTTTCAAATCCAATGCCATTCCTAATGATCCTGCCGTTAAAAACAATCACCTTTGGTTCTTAGAAACAGTTAAAGCCTACGACGCTTGGGACATTGCACAAGGTTCTAGCGATGTGGTGGTTGCGGTAGTTGATGATGCCGTAAAAATTACGCATGAAGATTTAAAAGGCAGCGTATGGATCAACAAGAACGAAATTTCCAATAATGGTATTGACGATGATAACAATGGCTACGTAGATGATCGCGTAGGCTGGGACGGCGCACACAACGACAACAATCCCAACCCTGTTTCCAACGCCAGCCAATACTATATGGGGCATGGCACGCATGTTGCAGGTACTGCCGCCGCACAAACCAATAATGGTAGAGGTATTGCTTCTATTGCTCACAATGTTAAGCTAATGGCTTGTAAATCAAGTAATAATGTTGGCTTATATGGTGTTTTTGAAGCCCTAGAATATGCCATTGTAAACAATGCAGATGTAATTAACTGTTCTTGGGGCGGTAAAAATGGCAGCACTATTTTAGAAGAATTGGTTGCCGAAGCCGTTAAAAGAGACATCATTTTGGTGGCAGCAGCAGGCAATGAAAACACTAGCTTACCCTCTTTCCCAGCAGGTTACCCCGAAGTGATTAGCGTTGCATCAAGTACTAAAGAAGACAAGCGTTCTAATTTTAGCAACTACGGCACAACCATTGATATTGTAGCACCGGGCAGCGACATCGTTAGCTGTTCTGTGGAAGGTACAACCAATTACTTTGCGAATTTTGGCACCTCTATGGCATCGCCCAATGTCAGCAGCCTCATCGCATTAATGTTGTCACAAAAACCAGAGTTGACCCCTTCCCAAGTGAAAAACTGTTTGCTCTCTACTGCCGATAATATTGATGCCAAAAATCCTGATTACAAAGGTTTGTTAGGTGCAGGGCGTATCAATGCACTTGAAGCAGTAAGATGTGCAATTGGCGAAAATACTATTATTTGTGAATCTCCAAAAAATCTTGTTGCTAATGACATCACTGCCAATAGTGCCTTATTGAAATGGGGCAATGGCAATGGTGCTAGTAAATACAATATTCAAATTAAAAAAGGAAGTGGTGAGTGGAATACATTACCTAACGGACCATTTACAGGTACAAGCTATAAAGCCACTAGCTTAAAAAGCAATACCAATTATTCTTTTAAAGTAAAATCTATTTGTACAGGTAAAGCAAGTGGCTATTCCTCTGCATTTACCTTTAAAACAACAGGCAGTAGTGGCGGCTATTGCAATGCATCAGGTGATGACACCGCAGGCGAATGGATTGCAAGCGTTGAAATAGGTGACCTTACCAATGCCTCTGGTAATAACAATGGTTATCGCGATTATAGCAGTACCAACATTAGCGCAGACTTCAAACAAGGTGAGACTTATAACCTAAAATTGACCCCCCAATTTTCAGGAGAAGCTTACGATGAATACTGGCGCATTTGGATTGATTACAATGGCGATGGTGATTTTAATGATAGTGGAGAACTAGCCTTTGATCCCGGAGAAAGTAATCAGTCAGTAGTCAATGGAACAATAGATATTCTCAATAATGCCAAAGTAGGGCAAACCAGAATGAGAGTGGCCATGAAATTTTACGGCTCTTTCAATGGCTCTAATGATTTCACTGCTCCCGAAGCTTGTGGCAACTTCAATTACGGTGAAGTAGAAGATTATAGCATTAATATTTTAGCCAAAGAACCAACTACTAACCCTAATAACTACTGCGATGCAAAAGGCGAAAGTAGCGTTGATGAATGGATCGAAAAAGTGGTCATTAATGGCATTAACAACACCTCTGGCAATAACAATGGCTATCGCGACTACACCAACAAAAGCACTGACCTAAAATTAGGTACAGATTATTCCATCACATTAACACCGGGTTTTGCTAATGAAGCTTATACAGAAAGATGGCGCATTTGGATTGATTTAAATCAAGATAAAGACTTTGAGGATGCTGGTGAATTGGTATTTGATTCTAATACAGGTTCTGCTAATGAAGTGAAAGCACAACTGAGTATGCCTACTACCGGAACTACTGGTCAAACGCGTATGCGAGTAGCCATGAAGTTTGTAGGAGATATCTCTGGTACTCCTGATACTGCTCCGCCTGCTACTTGTGGCACTTTTAGTTATGGAGAGGTAGAAGATTATACCGTAAATATAGCCGAAGATGGAGAACCGCCTGTTGAGCCTGAACCAGAGCCAGAAGAAGGATATTGCAGTGCTAAAGGCGATAAAACCAGTGACGAATGGATTGAGTCGGTTAAAATTGGCAATATCAATAAAACGTCTGGCGATAATGGCGGTTATGCCGATTTTACCCATATCAACACTACTTTGGTAAAAAATAATTCCTATAGCTTTACCCTAACCCCCGGTTTTAGGGGAGAATCTTATACCGAACAATGGCGTATTTGGATTGACCTAAATCAAGACGAAGACTTTGAAGATGCTGGTGAATTGGTATTTGACGCACCTAGCCCATCTAAAAATAAGGTGCAAAATTCATTTACCCTGCCTTTATCGGCTCAAACAGGCAAAACCCGTATGCGTGTTGCTATGAAGTTTATTGGAAAAAATAGTGGTTCTTCGGACTTAAATCCACCTGAAAGCTGCGGCTTGTTCAATTTTGGGGAAATAGAAGATTATTCAGTGATTATTAGTAATACGCCTGATACGGGAGATGAATATTGCCAAAACGATGGCGGAGATACTACAGACGAATGGATTGCAAAAGTAACGTTAGGCAATATTCGCAATCAATCAGGCAATGATGGCGGATACGGCGACTATACAGGAATGACCGCAAAAGTAGAACGTGGTAATAGCTACTTAATCAGTTTGACACCGGGTTTTACCGAAACACTATACGATGAACATTGGCGCGTTTGGGTTGACCTTAATCAAGATGGAGATTTTGACGAGGCAAATGAATTACTTTATGATAGTCCAGAAGCATCCGCAGGTGTAGTTAAGACAGCCTTAAAAATTCCTGATGGGGTGCCATTAGGCAAAACCCGTATGCGAGTTGCTATGAAATTTATTGGCACTATTTCAGAAGTTCCAGATACAGATGTACCAACCCCTTGTAGTGAGTTTGGTTTTGGTGAAGTAGAGGACTACAGCATCGAAATTGATGGCGTACAATCAGGTTGTAGCGCACCTACTAATTTATCCATTGAAGAAAAATCAGACAATACCATTTTATTGAAATGGGGGGCTGTTTCAGGTGCAAGCAGCTACGAAGTACAAGTGAAGCGATTGGGCGCAAGTGACTGGGTGAGTGGTACAGTAGAAGATACTGATGCCGACTTGAACGATGTATTGCCATGCACCAATTACGAATTTAGAGTACGTGCCATTTGCAGTTCTGGCGAAAGCAACTTTAGTAGCCGCTACGAATTTAAAAGCGATGGCTGTGTCCTTTCTGCTTGCTCACGCCCTAGCGAATTAGCTGTTAGTGACTTAGGAGAAACAACCGCAAGAGTTAGCTGGCGAGCCGTTAACGATGTAGACCATTATGTAGTTAGCTTCCGAAATACAGGCACTATAACATGGCAAACATTGGTTGTACAAAATGGCACCTCCACCATTTTACAAAACCTAGTCAACTGTTTAGAATACGAATGTAAAGTACAAGCGGTTTGCGTAGAGGGGGAAAGCAATTTTTCTGAAGTTCTTACATTTAATACTGTTTGCTCACCTTGTAGCGAAGTAACAGGTGTACGCGCCGTTGGCATTACCCCAACGAGTGCTACCCTTTTATGGAATAAAGCAGCAGCAGGTATTGAATATGAATTTAGAGCGCGCCCAAAAGGAGTAACAAACTGGGATGAAGGTATGGTAGATGGCGAAGGTGCTTTATACTTTGACCTAGACCCATGCACCGACTATGAAGTGCAAGTCAAAACTGTTTGCGATAGCGGAACAAGTGCTTATAGCAATACTTTTGTTTTCACCACAGGCGGATGTAATGGACGTACTTACTGTACTTCACAAGGCGAATTTTCCGATTCCGAGTGGATTGAGGCCGTCAGCATTGGCGATTTTACCAATCAATCAGGCAACGACTACGGTTATGCCGATTATTCGCATCTTACCAAGCCATTGGCAAGGGGAGAAAATTACAATGTAAACCTTACGCCCGGATTTTTAAGTGACCCCTATCCCGAATACTGGCGCATTTGGATTGACTTCAATGCAGATGGCGATTTTGAAGACGCTGGCGAATTGGTATTTGATGCCAACAGCAGCAGCACACAAACCGTTACAGGCTCCATGTTAATTCCTGCTAATGCAACTTTAGGCACAACAACCATGCGTGTCAGCATGAAATGGGTAGATGACACCTCTGACCCAGATGCACCCGAATCTTGTTTTGTCTTTTCTTATGGTGAAGTAGAAGATTATACTGTTGAAATCACGACAGCAGTAAGCGTTGAAGAACCAATAGTTGCAGTTAGTGAGATAAAAGCCTATCCAAATCCGAGCAACGGGCAGTTTACCCTACAAGTCAATGTGCCTAAAGCAACAGACGCGACCATTCAAATTTTCAATGCAACAGGACAGCGTGTTTATCAACAAGAGGAATTGTTAACTGCCAAATGGGAGCAATACATTGATTTAAGCAATCAGCCTACAGGTATGTATGTTGTAATGGTGGTAGCAGAAGGCTCAACTTATCAACATAAATTATTGCTAACCAAGTGATAGGAGTTGTTTGATTTTTGAAAAAGAAAAAGATTAAGTACCTAGACAAAATTAATCTTACAATAGAAAAAGATTAAACTGCTCATTTTTAATACTTTAGCACAAAACAGGACACAATTAAATAGTGCTTGGCACTTAATTTTTGAAAAAAGTCCATTCTGTTTAGATAGAATGGACTTTTTTTATTTTTGGAAGTGAAAAAATAAAAAAGAGGCTAATTTGATAGTGTCTGTTGAGTAGATTTACAGGAATTAAATAAAATTACAACACATAACTGTAATTTCTTTTTACGAAAAAAAAGACAAAATTATTAAAAAAGCGTACTGACATTGTTAGTACATAACAATGAGTAAATTTCTGTTTTTTAAAATAATAAAAATAACATTTAGAAATAATGTTTAAAATAAGTAGATTTAAGATGACTTTTTTGTGAAACTAATTCGCCTATTTTTCGTACTGTAAAAACATATTGAAGATAACACTTGTTATGAAAATAATTCAATTAAATAGAATAATGATTGATTTGTATGTCATTCTATTTACTTTGATTCAAGTATTTTATTTGATAAGCTATTTTTTACCACTACTTTAAAAAAGCGAGCAGTTATGATCAAATACATTACCAAAGCCGCCAATAATGTACAAACAACTCCCATTAAATTTGTTTCCAATACAAATATAGATTATAAAAAATGGGATGCTTGCATTTATCATTCTGCCAACAGCCGGCCGTATGTTTACAGTTGGTATTTAGATGTAGTTGCGCCTGAATGGGACGCACTTGTTTGGGGAGATTATGAGATGGTGATGCCTTTACCTGTTAACCAAAAATTACACATTCGCTATCTCTATCAACCATTTTTTGTGCAGCAATTAGGTGTTTTTTCCATCCATCCATTGAGCCAAAAAACGGTTAATGAGTTTTTGGAAGCCATTCCATCTAATATTCAATATGTAGATAGCTATTTAAATGAAGGCAATCAATTTGTTATTAAAAATATGCGTGTAGCCAAGCGCATTAATTACCTACTTTCTCTTCGCCGACCTTACCAAGATATTTACAAAGATTACAACACCAACACCAAACGAAATTTGAAAAAAGCCCAACAACAAGGCTTATACGTCCACCAACATATTCAACCAGAAGTAGCCGTGCAAACCTTCCGCAGAAATGTAGGTGCGCGCCTGCCTCAACTCAAAGACGGACATTATCAACAACTAGAGCGTCTAATGTATGAATGTATTCATCGGGGAATTGGCGAGGTAAAGGGCGTTTATGACGAACACAACGACCTTTGTGCAACCGCTTTTTTTATTACCACACACAATCGAATTGTCAATTTACTGCCTGCCTCTAATGCCAACGGCCGCCAAAACGGTGCTATGGCTTTATTGATAGACGATACCATTCGTGCGAATGCCGAAAGCATGTTGGTATTTGATTTTGAAGGCTCTATGATTGATTCTATTGCTCGATTTTACAAAGGCTTTGGCGCGAAACCGATTTACTATTGGCATGTGCAAAAAAACGACCTGCCTTGGTACATCAAATGGTGGAAGGAGTAGTTAAGACTTGAGATGGGAGACATAAGATTTAAGATAATATTTTTTTATCAAAAACTTATGTAAGCTTATATCTCACTATCTAGCACCAATTTTTACAACACTAAACGATAAGATAAACAGATTATTTATTGATTTTCCTAGCATTAAAATCCTTCAACAAATGGGGCTTGCCACCTCATTGGTTGGAGGATTTTTTTTATTTAATTACGAATTAGAAATTACGAATTACGAATGGTTTTTTTTAAGTAATTTTAATTTGTAATTAAATAATTCGTCATTAAATTTACCATTTTATTCACGAATCGACTGAA
>JAHDHV010000506.1 GCA_020631155.1 Bacteroidota bacterium
GCAGCACCCAATGGCATATCTAAAAAAACTTGTAGTAATTTGATGGTGTTCATTTGTTGATGGATTATTTTTGCGATAGTTAAGCAGGTAGACAAAATTAATGCTACAATAGTAAAAGACTAAACTACTCATTTTTAATAGTTTAGCACAAAGTTATGCACAATTAATGAGTGTTTGTACTCATTAGTAATTCTACAATAATAAGTTGAACCAGTTGCCTTTGTTATTTTGCCTTGTACTTCGTTGAAAAGCCTCGACAGAGCTCCACTATGCCTACGTTTTTCGCCTTGTACAAAGCAAAACTACTTTGGCTTTATGGTTCAACTTATTATTTCCGCATTACTTAGACTTGTTCGGCTGGTATCATATTGGGCTAAAATAGTCCAATTTCCCCACCAATCTGCCCCAGTCGAACAAGTCTATTAATGAAAATTCCATTGATTAGCCCACCTTTGCGGTCATTTTACCACATACAAAGGTATATGTTTGAGGTCATTCGACAAAATTTGCGGATTTTGCAATTTGCCGATGGCATCGCCAACCAATTTAGGGACGGTTTTAGTTAAGTAATGCCCTAATTCCTCTACTGTGATGACATCATCGCGGTTGGCATCTGCTTTGCCTTTGAAAGCTTGTAAAATGGCCTTAGTGAAAAACCCATTTTTGGCGCGGCGATCTTCGTAAGATTGTTCGTTTTTACCGCTAGAGGTAATGGTTGTTACGCCTTGTTGTCCGGTGCTTAACTGCTGAATGTAGTAGTTGATGGCACTAACACTGGCTTTGGCTGCAAATTTTGCATTGGGGCTGCCGCTGTGACAAGCATCTATGAAAATCAGCTTTTTACAAGGTACGCTGGTTAAATATTCAACTATATCTTCATAGGCAACCGAAGTTGTTTTGGGGCTTTGGTAGTCAAAATCGCTGCTTTCAATGCGGAATTTATTTTGATGGATAAATCCGTGTGAGGACAAGTAAATAACCAATAAATCATTGTCATGAATAGTGCCTTGTTGGTAATCAAAATACAGCCGCTCAATCGCTGATTCAATGGCTTTGGTGGAGGCTTTTTTACCAATTAATTTTTTAATATTTACCCGTCTAAATAATTTATTTCCTGTTCCTAAGTAACTGCCTTGATCTTTGAATACACTAGCAAAATCTTCGGCATCTTTTGCTGCAAATTCTAAATCAGGAGGGGCTGTACCAATGGCTAGAATGTGTAAATCAGGCTTATCATTTGGCATGGTTACCACATTGTAATTTTTAGGAACAACAGGCTGCGTAAAACTTGGATCGGGAACTGGACCGACAATGGTTGGTGGTAACATCGGATTGGAAGCGCGAGGTTTGCGTTGCGTTCTGCGTGAGCCTTTGTTGGCAACTACAACATTGGTATTTCGATTTTTTTGTTTGGGATTTAAAATACCGGGCATTATCGGGCCAACTACATTATCTTTCTTATTGGAAGTTGTTAAAATAGGTGCAGTTACTTTGTCAGGCTTATCACTCATTTCCTTATTCACCATTGGCGTAACATTCGACTTGGGCTGCTGATTAATCACCGACACAATGGAACTCGTCTGCTTTTCACGTTTCGGCTTAGGTGTTGGTTTTTTCGGCTTGTTTTTTACAGCCATCGGCGGTTTAGGCGGTGATTTTGGCACATTCATCACTAGTGGTAGATTATCCTCTGATTTTCGCTTTTTTCGAGGTGGACGCACTTCACTATGGGCAGGACGTTCTTTAGGAGCTTGATAATCTGAATCGGGTTCAAATTTTACCATCCATGCACCATCATTGCCCGATTGCTGGTCTTGCTTCCAACCTGCTAATACAAAACCGCCATCACTTGTGGGATCTACCGCCCCGACCATGCCTTCAAATTCTTCGTTCCATACCATATTGCCATTGCTATCGGCGCGAATCAACCACAGTTTTTCGTCATCGGCACTGCTTTTGGCTGCAATCATAATGTGGCCGTTGGGCATTTCTAGGAGGTGGGTAGCGGTGTTGTGCATCTTGGAATAATTCCGACCTTTTTTCAAATAGTTGGTATAGCCACTAGACCAAAGCTCTTTGCCATCTTGATTAATTTTGACTAAATAGACACTGCTTTCGCAATATTGTTGATTGCATTTGTCTTTTCCTTGCATAGAAAAACCACCCAATGCCAAATTGCCATCTGATAGTTGAACAATAGAATAGGCATTGTCCAGTTTATTTTCCCCGTAGGTTTTTCGCCATAAGCGATTTCCGCCTTTATCTACTTTTCCAACCCAAATATCATCATTTCCACCGCTACTTTGCTTGCCCACAATCACAAAACTACCATCTTTGAGCTCCACCACCGAATTTGCCTCTACTTCATTTCCCAATTGCCGTTTCCACATTTCCCTGCCTCTGCTATTGCGTTTAAAAATAAAATCATCACTTAACAATACTAAGCCGTTATCAGCAGTGCGAATAACTTGCCTGAAATTGGTATTTTGAAGGCGTTTGCTCCAAGTTTTTTCCCCTGATTGATTGGTTCTAATCAACAAGCTACTACTTGCCAAAACATAGCCGCCGTCATTCATTTGAATAACGGAGTTGATGATGCCATTGCCAAATGTTTTCTCCCAAATTAGGCCGCCTAAACGGTCAATTTTGGCGAGCCACATAATCACAGGGCTGAAAATATCTATACTGCGATAACCCGACACCACAAAGCCGCCATCATTGGTTTCGATGATGCATTGTGAAGAATAGTTATACAGTTGATTATCGCTGCGCGACTGTTTGATAAAGCTTTCCCATGCAATTTGTGGCACATCTTCTTCAAAACACATTTTAGCAACCGATTCGTCTAGTGTTTCGGAAGAGCCACGCACAAAATAGCTGGGTGTGTCGTGATTGTCTACAATGTAAACGGGTTCGACGGGTTTGCTCTCAGAGCCGACTTTGGCGTAAGGAATTTTTAGGACTTGACCAATGGCAATTTGGTCGCCTGATAGGTGGAGGTTGGTGCGCTTAATATCGACGATGTTTACCCCGTACATGCGAGAAATGCCGTATAGGGTTTCGCCTTTTTTAACAAGGTGCTTAAAATTAGACCCTTGCCCTGATGTGTCCAAATGGACAAACAGCAGGAGCGCAGTGGTGAGGATACAAAAAGTAATTAACGAATTTCGTTGGATAACCATAAGGCTGTAACTACAAATTAGTGAAATTGCAGGGGAGATAGATGTAAGACACAAGATTTAAGATATAAGACTTTAATGGTGAGGTAGTTACTCTAAGTCTTACATATTATGTCCTACATCTTATATCTCATTTCCCATTAAAAAAACCAAGTATTTTTAGGTTAAAATAAAACAGCTAGTGCCTTATTTCTTCTTTATATACTTAATTAATAGACTTGTTAATTGACTAGACGAAATTAAACAACTATTGAATTTGTCGTAAATCATTAATAGTGAATTAGTTATTTCACGTCTCATGTCTTAAATCTTACGTCTAAGTACTTAAAACTGGTAATGCAAACTTTCCTTTAATTGTAATTAAGTACCTAAACAGAAATAATCGACACATTTTTGAGCGGTTCTTTTTCCGTCATACTTCGTTAAAAATACTCGCCGTAGTAGCAGTCGTATTGCAATACGACTCTACAGTGACTGCGTTTTTCGCCTCGTCTGACGAAAAAATTACAGCTCTCAAAAATGACGCTTATTTACGCTTATGTACTTAGTGTGTGTATGTGGAACCTTTTTCTAAAATTGGTAATTGCTTTTTGTGTTTTATTAAACGTTTGAACGGAATAGATTCGTATGAATTGAAATAGAAATCTCACTTTTTCCATTCCTTTTAAACCCTTCTGATATACAAACATATAAACTGTACATCAATGCAACGCTTTTATATAATTTTTTCATCAAATAAAATGCATTTGAAAGCGTCTATGTTCAAACATTGTAACAATTCTTACTACAATTAAACAAAAGCTTTTGTTCCAGATGTTAATTAATTTAAATAGATGCGAGATTACAAATGTCATTATCTCAAGTCTTATGTCTCCAATCTTACATCTAAATAAATATAGCTTTTTTTTTGCTGAAAGTTAAATTTTATGTCATTTTATCTATCTTATAAAATAACTTATTTGACTTAAATAAACAAAATTAGTTTAGATTAATTCATAAGATATTGATTAAAAGTAAAAAAAATAACTGATAT
>JAHDHV010000039.1:0-23084 GCA_020631155.1 Bacteroidota bacterium
ATAGGGATAGCGCAAATTATGCTCCTAGTTTTCGCTGGGTAGGCAATAATCAAGGCGATTATTTATTGTCTACCAAAAAAATCAATGGTCGTATTTATGAATGGGTTGCTCCTGATAGCTTAGGAAATCAACAAGGAAATTACGCACTCGGCGAACTACTAATTACCCCTCAAAAACGGCAATTGGCAACTGTAGGAGTTGACTATCAGTTACATAAAAACACAGCTATTCATGCAGAATTGGCCATTAGTAACAAAGATGTCAATACTTTTTCCGATATAGGTGATAAAGACGATGCCGGTTTTGCAGCAAACATTGGATTTCAAAGTACATTGCATTTAAGCAAAAAAAAGCAACAACAATTCACCGCATATGCTAATTATGAGTGGGTGCAGAAATCCTTTACTTTTTTACAACCCTATCGCCCTGTAGAATTTACACGCGACTGGAATCTAAATCAGACAATACAAGCAAGCAGTGAACATATTGGAAAGGCAGGGATTCGCTTTCAACAAGGAAGTATTGCTAATATAGGTTATCAATTTAGCACATTTTTAAAAGAAAATAATATTTATACAGGCTATCTACATTCAATAAACGGAAGCTATCAAAGAAATGAATGGAAAGCCTTGTTTAATGTTCGTTATTTAAGTGCTAAAGATAGTTTAACAAATAGTCAATTCTTGCGCCCTAATTTTGACATAGCTAAATCTTTCAAACGACTAAAAGGCTGGACAATAGGCATCAAAGGAGAACAAGAATACAATCAAATTACTCGTGAAGCAACTTTAAGTCCACAAAGCTTTTACTACAATCAACTAGAAACGTATATAGGCACTCCTGATTCTTCCTTAAACAAATGGCAATTTCATTATATTAAAAGATGGGATTATGCAACAGAAAATAATCAATTTAAAGGCAATACAATAGGTAATACTTTTGGTTTTAATGGCGAATTAAGTAAAAATATACGCCATCAACTACGTTGGAATTTAAGTTATCGGACATTGACAGTGCTAGATACAACTTTAACTACATTAAGAAGCAATAACGCTTTGCTAGGCACATTAACCCATAATTTATCCATCAAAAAAGGCTTTATTCGCCTATTTAATGAGTATCAACTAGGTTCGGGACAACGGCAAAAAACAGAGTATTTCTATAATCAGGTGCGCCCCGATCAGGCGAGTTATATTTGGATAGACCACAATGAAAATGGCGAACAAGATTTGGACGAATTTGAATTAATCAACGACAACAACCGTGCAGACCCTAATGCCATTTATGCACGTTTTATTTTGCCAACCAATGAATATGAGCGCACCAATACCATGCAATTTAATCAAAACATTAACATTAACCCAAAAGTTATTTGGTTTGATAAACAAGGCTTTAAGAATTTAATTAGCCAGTTTTCTTTACAATCTAATTGGTTATTGCGGCGAGAAATATTAGCAGATGAAACAGTTTTTGCCCATTATTTGCCTAGCTTTAATTTAGCAGAAGATAAAGATGCTGTTGTAGTTGTGGAAAATCAAAATCTGCGAAATACATTGTATTTTAAACAGTCAAAATGGAATGTAGACGCTTATACCTCACAAAATACACGCAAGACTTTGTTGATTAATGGAACAGATAAATTGTCCAAAAATGAGCAAGGTTTGAACATGCGCTATCAACTCCATAAAAAGTTTTCCATGCAACTGAAAAGCTCTTTCACCAACACCATTAATGCCTCAGAAGCCTTCCCGAATCGCAACTATAATATTGATACTTGGCAATTTACCCCTTCCCTAACCTTTCATCCCAATAAAAAACTTCAATGCACCGCAACTTATGAGTATAAAAATAATAAAAATTCATTAGCTGATGGTCTGGAAAGCTCTCTAAATAATCGTTTGATGAGTGAATTTCGCTATGGTAGTGCTATTAAAAATGCTATAACGGCGCGCTTTTCCTTTGTAAATATTAGCTATACAAATAGTCTAACAAATGATATTCCTACCCTAACATCTTCTTCTTACCGATTATTAGAGGGCTTACAAGTTGGCCGCAATTACTTATGGACACTTACTTTTGATACGCGATTATCTCGCAATCTATTGATGCGCTTTACTTATGATGGGCGAAAAACAGCAGATAATCCGACTAATCATACAGGAAGGGCTTCGATTCAAGCGAATTTCTAGTATAATAATGACATTATTATAGTATTTCTTTTTACTAAGTCCTATAGAACTGCTCCAATAAAATTTATTCTTTTTTAAACAGCTTAAAAAATTCATAACAAAAAACAAAACCTTTAAACTCATTAAAAATCAGCACTTTAATTCATTTAATAATAACAATGACACCATCTCCACTCTTTATTACTTGCTCATTTACAACATTGGCTTTCAATCTAGCTTTGCTTTTTTTTCTGACAAAACCATGATTTTTCTGCAACCTTATTATCAACTTGGCGTATACAATTGTGTAAGCTGAATGAAACACTGTTAAACGATAATAATTGAATAAAAATGAAAAATATTAAAATTACTGTACTTATAATATTATGTTTATTTGGATTGAATGTAATGGCTGGCAATAAAAATCAAGACCCTAACAATGATAGAATAGAAAAAGATAAAAAAGTATTATTAGAAGGACAAGATGACTTGCTGTTCAACCCAAATCGTGCGCGAGTTGCTTATGAAGGTAATCAAGTAGAAACTGCTTCTTGCAATTTGAACATACGTTTTAATTTGAAAGTCAAAGGATTAACAGTAGAATTTGTCAATAAATCTAAAGGAAGTTATACAGATGTAGAATGGAAATTTGGTGATGGTATTCTTTCCCATGACAAAGAAAGTACCAGTCACACTTATGAAAAAGGAGGAATTTATTATTTTTCAATACTATTATTTAATGAGCAAACAAGTTGCACAGACTTTTTCTCAGGCAAATATTTTCTATTTGAGCCACTTGTCACTGATATGCCCGAACCCAAACACGATATAGATAATGTAAGAAATATAGCAGGTAAAAGTCTTATTAAGCAAACGAAAGCTACTGCAAATTTAGGGATGGATAAAGCAGAAACTATGGAAACTGTAGTAGAGGATGTAAAAGAATGGGAAACTTTATTAGATGAGGAAGAACAATGGACACTGATGAATGAAGAGATGGAATTAGTTGAGAAACAGTGTAATAAAGATAAAGATAAACAGTATGAGAATGACAGCTTGAGTTGTTGCGCCAAATAACACTAACCACAACAGCTTAACAACAACAGTAGTATATTTCGCTTTTGCTCAATAGACAAGGCTTACGAAAATGATGATTTATCGTTTTTGTAAGCCTATTTTTTTATTAAAGTGCTGCTAATAAATCCCTAAATGCTTGTTCTTCATTTAGCCAGAAATTGGTTGAATAGATTCTATGTACCTGATAACCAAGCTGTTCTAGCTGCTGCTGACGATAAATATCATAAATATGTGCTTCGGAACTATGATGCTCTTTACTATTATCACACTCAATAGCAATAGACTTACTGCCCCCATTTTCCATATTTTCAGAAGGATGCACTACCATATCTATCACAAATCCACCTACTTGCTTATAAATTTCTACTCGTTCAGGAGCGATATTCTCCTTTAATTTTTTAGCAATTTCCTCAATAAAAACAGAATGAACAATTTTATTTTCTTTACTTATTTCTTTTTCTATTCCATGTTGTTTTAATAGCTCTAAAATAACATTTTGCAAAGTTACATTTTCTGTTTCAATTGCTTGTGCATAAGCTAAATAAGCATATAAACAAGAGCGTCCTGTAATTCCTTTTTCTTTAATTTCCATATCATAACGGCGATAAAATTCAGGCGGAATAGATGTACAAATATATAATTGATGTTTGGCTCTGGTAATAATCACATTTAATAATTTATATCCTTTGGATTGATTAATCGGACCAAACAATTGCAAAAAACGACCATCTTTACGCACCCCAAAAGTTGTTGAAATAATAATTACATCACGCTCATCGCCTTGTATATTCTCTAAATTTTTGACAAATAACCCTTTTGCGCGTAAAATAGCTATTTTTTGAGCAACCAAATCATTACCCATTTGCAAAGCTTGTAACTTATCTAGTATTAAATTTCGCTGCATCATGTTAAAGGTTGCAATGCCTATGCTTGGATATTCTCCATTTGAAAATGGCTGTATCTCATTGATTAACAGATAGATAACCTTGTCAGCTTCTGCATGATTTACGCGCTTATCATACTCACCATTAACGGCAATAAAACGGATAGGCTTGTAGGCTTGCTGTGTTGGTAATGGCACTAAACGAGAACCATAAAAGGCAGCATTGGAAAAAGCAATCAAAGCTGGATGGCGAGAACGGTAGTGAAAATCCAAAAAAGAACGCTCATAATTCATGTCTTCGGCATAGCTCAACAGCGACTCCTTAATCGCTAAATCACTTTGATCTTCTAAAAAATCATCTTCTTCCTCGTCATTATCTTCCTCTAATAACAACAGTTTGCTACTGCCAAAATAGCTAGAAGGCGGCATTTGATGAATATCACCTGATATAATTTTATATTTCCCTCTTAATAAAGCACAAAAAGTGTCTTCTAAACGTAATTGACTGGCTTCATCAAAAATAACTACTTCAAATATATTTTCTTTAAGCGGCAAAATAGAACTGCAAACCGTTGGATTAACTAAAAGAACGGGAAAAAAATCTGTAAATAATTCTAAGTCCTTCTGAATTATTTTGCGAAGGGAATTTCGCTTTTGCCCTTTACTTCCTCTTTTATTGTATAAACGCTTGATAGTCAAACTTTTTTCTTTGCCCTTGTCATTAAATAAACGCACTGCTTTTTGCTGTTTTCCAGTCCAATGATAAATAATTTTTTGAATTTTTGCTTGCCGAATTTGCCTTAAATGCCTGCTCAACTCTCGAATTAAATGCCCATTATCAGGGGTATGTGAGCTTTCATTTCTTGCTAATAAAAAATAATAATACCAACTATTAAAAGCTGTTAGCCAATTTTTGGGATTTTTGGCAATCAATGTTAATAGTAATTTACTTTGTTGTGCATTTAACTGCAAGAAAAAATATTTCCATGTATAAAACTTTCTAAAATCTCCAATATTATCTAGTATTGTTTCTAAATTTTCTATTAATAATTGCACACTCACCAATTGAGCATTTACACTACTTCTATTTTCGACCACATGAACATTCAGAATATCTGCCTCATTTGCAGCAGCGATTAATTGTTGATAACGTTGTAGGGTGCCTGTTAATGTTGCGTGAAAATCAATATTTGGATGGATATTTTCTAGATGCAATTGGTCTACATATCTTTTTAATTCAATAGGATAGCTTATTTGCCATCGAGCTAAAGTATCTCCTAAATCTTTGATATTCAGCGATAAATGATTAAATGTAAGGGGTTTATCTTTAGTGATAATTGAAAATTCATGTTTGAAATAATTATGCTGCTGATAAAATAGTACCAATTCTTCATATTTTTTCAAAATTGTTTCTTGTTGTTGTTGAATGTCTTTAAAACTGCTGCTTGCCCACTTCCAAGTATTCACCCATGCTTTGCGAAAACCTGTACGATGATTGAAGTTATGATCGTACTTATTAAAATTTTCTTCAATTGCCTGCTCAATTTGTTCTTTAAAAGCATAAAATCCATGATAACAATTGTCATAATGAATTTCTAAAATTTCTCTATATTTTTCTTTGGTTGTCAATAACTGTGTATGTACACTTTTAGCTTGTGCCAATAAATTTGTGCATTTATTTTTGATTGAAAACAGCAATTCTCCAGCATTTTCTTCTTTATACAAACGGTGATTGATAATGTCTAAAGGGTGATCCAAGGTTTTAATTGCCTCAAATAACAATTTTCCTCTTTCTATGATATAGGTCAACTCCTGATATTCCTCTAGAGTAAAATCGTAAACGGCTGTAGTCAAATCATTTGCTAAAATATCTTTACTTTGCTCCTCTTCACTTTTTAAATATAGACCTACTATATCCGTCCAATTGTAATTCCCTAGCTTTTTTTGAGCCAAAAATTGATGCTGTTCCAATAAGCTATTTTGTATTTCCTTAGTTATAGTCAGCAAACCTTGATATACTTTTTCTTGAAAATCAGCAATATCTTCCTTTCTGTCTATTCTCTCTCGCACTGAACCTACAACTTTTTTTCGATCTTTTGATATATCTTCTATTAAAATCGTTAGTTCATCTAAACCTAATTCTTTTAAATTTTCTTGAATCACCTCTAAAGCAGTTCTTTTTTCACACACAACCAAACATTTCGCATTATTGGCTAAAGCATTGGTAATGATTGCGGTCAAAGATTGACTTTTTCCTGTACCCGGTGGCCCTTGTATTATCTGCTGTGGATGTCGGCTAATGCGATTTACTATAGCTTGTTGACTAGGATCGGTTAGTACTCCACAAAAAGTATTTTTTTGGTAAGGAGCTACATCTTTGTCATAAAAATTGGTTTCTAAACGCAAATCAAAATCACTTAACCCATCATACAACTCATCATTTGTTAACTGATTGATACTAAACTCTTTAGGGTGTTCAATCAGATAATCAATATCTTTAATAATACTCTGTTTTTGCGTTCTAAACAAGCCAAAAACACCAGACCATCGAATACAAGCTTTGGTTACATCAAGGTGCTTCATGCTGTCATATCTAGGCGTTTCAACCAAAGTAGATGCTGGATATTCTTCATTCGCACCTAATTGTGTGAGTATTTGATTACAAATTTCTAAGACTTCTGTGGCATCAACAAGCGCATCGTCTAAATAGTATTCTGCAATATTTTTAATGGTAATAAACTCATCATTTTCAATATGAGAAACCAACACCTGATTCATATAGATGGGATAGTCATCTTCTCTTTTTATATTCCATCGAAAAGAATGAGTATAAGAGCGTTCTATATCCAAATTCCAGATTAGTATAGGAGCTTTAATGATTTTTTCAGGATGTTGACGGTCTCTTTTTATCAACATTGGATAGCCAAAAGCAAAAGGCTTTACACCATGTTCTAAAAAATTGTCATTATTTTCATAAACAATTGCATCTAAGCGTTTAATGGTATTAAAGAAGGCTTTCTGCTTATCTTCACTTAATTTTTGTAGTGATTGTGCAGTATGTTTAGATTGAATTAAAAAGTTAAATTTAGATTTAGTTAATAAAGTATTTAAAAAATCCTCTGGTATATGTTCATTTAAATATGCTAAATCCATCACATCAAGACGGTTGAGCCGCTTACCAGGCAATGCGTTCAATTGTATAGACCGCCGATTGCCAATGGTTAGTTTTTGCTTTAGCAATTTTAAAAAATGAATACTATTCATAATTATTTTAAAAACATTTAGGTATTTAGATATTACGCTTTCACAATAAGCAATTTACTTTTTGCATTTATTGAACAAGATAAAACATTTCGCTTAGTATTGATAACATTTTGGTCGTTTTACAGACATTTTCTCCTACTAACTTGCCTTGATTGATTACTTTTTTGCCTGCTTTTTCGTCTGAAAAAAAGTTGGTGTTTGATGAACACTATGACAGTTCTATTGTTCTTAAAAATGGCATGAGCTAGTAGATTTTGCACAAATCAGTTGCTCATCTATTCAATCAAGAATCACTGCGCTACAAATCCCTAATCCACTAATTACTACTTGACTTAAGTATCTATATTTGAAACTTACTCAAGTTTTTAAACGTAAATTAAGTAAAAAACCCATATACCTAAATATTGTTTATGAAAAGTTTAATTATTGGTGGCGTACCCGAACACTTCAATCTCCCTTGGCATTTAGCTATTGACAATCAATTGTTTACAAATGCTAATATAGAAGTCATCTGGCGAGATTATCCGGGTGGTACTGGTGCAATGACCAAAGATTTGCGTGAAGGAAAATTAGATATGGCTGTTTTATTAACGGAAGGCATAATAGCGGATATTGCCAAAGGTAACCCTAGCAAATTGTTGCAGCCTTATGTGCAATCGCCTTTAACTTGGGGTATTTTTGTGCCTGCTTCCTCCCCATATCAACAAATGTCAGATGTAAAAGATAAAACCTATGCAATTAGTCGCTTTGGTTCTGGTTCGCACTTAATGGCATATGTGGATGTCAGTCAAAGGGGGTGGAATCCTGAGAAAGATTTGACATTTAAAGTAGTTGGCGGTATGGAAGGAGCGCGAAAAGCATTTAAAGAAAATACAGCAGACGTATTTATGTGGGAAAAATTTATGACTAAACCGCTGGTAGATAGTGGTGAGTTTAGAATGATTGCCGAATGTGTAACGCCTTGGCCTTGCTTTTCTATTGCCGCTACTCAAACTACTTTGCAATCACAAGCAACTGACATTCAAAAAGTTTTAAATATTATTCTTCAACAGGGGCAATTATTTAAACAGCGTAGCAATGCCATTGCGCTAATTTCGGAGCGATATAACTTACAGAAAAATGACATTCAAGCGTGGCTTGATACAACAGAATGGGCAAGCACCTCCAAATTTTCTAGCGTCATGTTACATAAGGTGATGGATACTTTATTAGAACTTCAAATTATTTCTAAAAAAATTCCTATTTCAAAACTTTGTCATCAGTGGGATTGTAACAATAAAGTTGTGGGGCAGTTAAGGTAAAATTTGCTGAATGAAAAATACAATATATAATTTCCAAATCTAATTATAAACATTATGCTTTTTGAGTAAAACAAGGCAGGGATGTCGAGATTTTTCATTACTTTACCCACTTTATCAATAATCCATTTTTTATCTTCTTCTATGGCGTTTTGCTTTGAATTGCAGCCTAAAATTAGCAGCAATAAGATTGATATGAGTGTGTCAAGGATTTAGGGAATAGCCAAATGTTATTCAAATAAAAGGGGGAAATTTACTTTTTCCTAAAATAAAATATTCTTTTTTTTACTGGCGTTGAAGGGTGACCTTGAAAGTTTTTGCGTTAAGAAAATTGCTAAGAATATCGTTAAGAAATATCCGTAGTGATACGGGCTTTAAAAACCTAGTGGATTTAAACTAAAGTTTTAAACTTTGATTATCAATTACTTGCCTCGACTTAAACAAGGAGTATCGCCTTAGGAGATTTTAGATATTCTTAGCAATTTTTAGCGAAAAAGTTTCACCGTCTTGATTTTTTTTTTTCTTTTTTTATCAAGTAAAAAAGAAAAAAACGTAGGGAACGGGGCACTTTTTAAGGTTAAGGTCAATAGTTATTATATGAAATCCCTCTTTTTCTGACACACTCATTTCCAATTAACATACTTTGACCCTGCTAGAGTCATTTGTTTGTCCAGTGACCGCAGAGCGGTCAAAGTATGTTAGAAAAAAGCAAAGTGAGACTCTTTGACCCCAGCGGGGTCACACCTTTTAAGGCTTGGAAAAAGAAACATAAACTCCTAAAAATCAAGGACTTGAAAAGCCAACTCAAATAACAAAAATAAATGAATTATTATTTTAGTAAATTTGTTTTTTTTGCAAAACAAAATCAGCGAATAGCAAGTTGATAATAGCACATTACCAATACAAATCACGCTCTGTTTGCTTAAAAAGCATGGTATTGGAAACTTACCGATTAACGTCTATTCCCCCCCCACAAACAACATTTTCCTCAATCCATTTTTTTATTAACCCTACCAACATTTCCCCACTTCGCTGATTGAGGTGTATGGTGTCGGTTAGCAAAAATAAGCCATTTATTTCAGAGATGGTATTCCAGTTTTGACATAACAGATATTTTCTAAAAATAGCTTTGGTCATTAAGACTAAACCTTTTTGGTGGCCAAGCATTTCCTTGTCTTTTATTGATTGCAAAAAATTAACCATTTCTTGGTGAAAATCAAGGAGTTCTAGGGCTTGCACTTGGGCTAATTGCTTTAATGCAGCATTATAATCCGCTACTGTTCGATTGATTTCGGAGTTGAGGTCTTCTCCTAATATTGGAATGGTGATTAAGAGGATATGGTCAATATCACAGCCGCGCAATTGCTGGACGATTAAGGAAATATTTTCGATATACCATTCTTTAGTGGGAACTTGCGGTAATTTCGCGCCTTTCATATATCGCTTTAAAAGTTCTTCGCTGCTAGTCGCAAGAATATCATTCGTACCCAACTGTATAGTGACTATTGTAGGCGACAAATCCAGCACTTTTTGAATCCTTTGCAGCCCATTATAGGCTAAATCCCCGTCCTTTCCTTGATTGTTAAATTCAATGGCTGAGTTTTTAAATTCGCTATTTAACTGCTTCACCCAATTATAACTGACCCTGCCTCTGGTCAAACTATCGCCTAAACAGGCTATTTTTATTTTTTTTAAATTCATATGCTTTGTGATTTTTTAGATGGTTTCAATTGACAATGGTACAGACACGATTAATCGCTTCTATACGTCAATAAAATACACAAAATTTTTATCTTTGCCCTACATCCATCATTTTCCCAAAAAAAGAACCCAAAACACCATGCCCAAGATTCCAAAAAGCAGCCTTAAAAAATTTGCAGGAACCGTATTTTTTGCCACACTTTCCGCTGCAACAGGTGGTTTAGTCAATGAGGAAATAGTAGGAGTTGGTGAAAAGATGGCGGCCGCTATTGCCAGTCATTTTGCCATTAATGGAACAAAGGATTTATACAATTTCCTTAAAGATACTCATAAACAAGAGGACGAACTCAATCACGACCTTAGAAGGGGCTTGCAACAGGCTACAGAAGCAGCAATTCGAGAAATTGTTAGAGTGTATAAAAAAGAAGAAAACCTTAATAAACACACCCAGCAACAAATTCAACAGTTTGCTAAAAACCTTATTCAAGCGGTGAAGGAATTACAACCGCCTTTTTCTGATAACTTTAAGCAGACCTTTGAGCCAATTTACGCGCTTGAAAAAGCAGAGGAAACCATCAACTTTTCGGATTACCTTAGTACAGAATTAGAAAGTATCGGCTTGGTTGATGAGGAGTTTCAACAACTTTTCCTTGAACATTTTCAAAATTTAATTACCCTTTATTTTGCTGAAATTTTAAAAAGTGATAAACCAGAAGATGTTAAAGTTTGGAAGGCTTACGAAAAAATGGCTTTGGAAAGCTTGCAAAATTCCCATTTAATCACTCATGAAAAATTAGATGCTATTTTCATTGAGTTAAGGAAAAAAGAGGAAAAACTAGACGATATTTTTAATGGTTTAGCAGAACAAGACAAAAAACTAGAGGACATTTCCAAAGATTTAACGAAACAAGACGCAAATCTAGGTGGTATTTCCAAAGATTTAGCCACAAAAGATGAAAAACTAGCTGCTATTTCCAAACATTTAAAATTACATATAGAATCGGTTTTGCAAAGCCTTCAATACCGTATGCGAAAAGTTATTGAGAATTTACGAAGTATGGAAGAGGTGTTTGCAGAGCTTAAAAGTGATGTAAAAGGAATTGATAAAAAGGCGGATGTTATTGGAGAGGATGTAAAAGAGGTCAAAAGTGGTGTAAAAGGAATTGATAAAAAGGCGGATGTTATTGGAGAGGATGTAAAGGATATAAAAGACGATTTAACAGATATAAAGGAGACTAAAACAGATGTAAAAGAGCTTAAAACGGATGTAAAGGAAATAAAAGAAGCGATAAATATTCCAAAAATCCCCATCCACCTAGGCACCAGCGTTCACACCCCCGATATATTTATGGGGCGAGATGTGGATATGGAAGCGGTGCATCGGAAGTTATTTAGTGGGGAAAATGTGCTGCTGCTGGTAAATGGAGTGGGCGGTATTGGCAAAACCACTTTGGCAGCGCAATACTACCATACCTATACCAAACAATACGCTCACCTTGCTTGGGTATTTGCCGACAAAAGCCTATTGGATGCCTTGCTCACCCTCGCGCCTAAGCTGCATTTGACTTTCCCCCAAGAAATGTCCAACGAACAACGCCTAGAACTGCTCCTGCAAGCACTTCGAGAACTCGACAAACCCTCTTTATTGGTGATAGACAATGCCAATAAACTCAGCGATTTGGAGCAAAACTATACCAAACTGCGGAGCTGCCCCAATTTCCATATTTTGCTTACCACGCGCATTACCGAATTTGAGCAGGCAGATATATACCGCATCCATGCACTAGCGGAGGCGGATGCAATGGCACTGTTTAAACGCCTCTACCCCATGCATAAAACAACAGAGGACGAGCTATTGAAGGGCATTTTAAAGGCGGTGGAATACAATACCCTAGTGCTAACACTACTAGCTAAAAATTTATATAGGTTCAATCGTTTGAAAATCAATTATAGCCTGCACGACCTCCTCCATGACCTGCAAAACAAGGGTTTATTGGCATTGAGCAAAAGCCGAGCAGTGCAAACCGACTACAAAAACTTAAAAAAAGCAAAGCCAGAAGTGATTATTTCGGCAATGTATGATTTAGGCGAATTGTCTGAACAGGAAAATGCCATTTTATCCGTACTCTCGGTACTGCCTGCCGAAAATATTGCTTTTGAGGTTTTGCAAGAATTATTGGTGACGAAAAGTGAAACGAGCAATATGATAACTTCATTATTAGAAAGATTAGGAGTAGATACTCCTAGTGAGTTTTTTAAAACTGAAATTTTAGAAAAAGAAAATATAGATATAGTATATTTTGATGGTTTTTTAAAATTATTTACCGTACAAAGCAAATTTAAAAACTTAGATGAAACCCTTTTAGACATTACTCAAAAAGGCTGGCTAGAATATAGTGAAGAAACTGCCTCTTTTAAAATAAGTCCTGTAATACAAGAAGTGACTAGGGAAAAACAAAGTAACTTATTAGACAATTGCCAACAACTTATCATTAGTTTGATTGATAAACTGGATCATGAACAGGGAATAGGACATTTTAAAAATGTTAGTTATGAAAAAGCAACCCTTCTTGCACGTTACACAGAAAGTGTGGTAGATAGTTTAAAAACGCCTAATCATGCTATAGCTATTTTATGTGAAAGATTGGGTAACTTCCATAGAACAGTGGGTAACTTGGATAAAGCTTTATCATATTTTACAGGAGAAGTGGCATTCCTTGAAAAACTGTATGTGAACTTTCCAAGTACTTTAGCTATTAAAAATAGCTTGGCAAGAGCCTATCAATGGGTAGGAGGGATTAGTCTTATGTATGGTAACTTGGATAAAGCTTTGTTGTATTTTGAAGAATTTAACAATTTGATGAAAAAACTACGCATTGCCTATCCGGATAATGTAGGATTTAAAAAAGGTTTTGGAATTTCCTGTGAAAAATTAGCGGAGACGTATGTTAAGTTAAATGATTTTTGTAGGGCATTGTCATTTTTTGAAGATGAAAAGGCATTATTTGAAGAACTATATACTGCCTATCCACTTAATGTAGAATTTAAAACTAGTTTGGGGATCTCCTATCAAAAATTAGGGGAAGTACACATTATTCTAGGTAATTTGGAAAAAGCTTTGGAGTTTTTTGAAAAATCCTATCAACTAATTAAAGAACTGTATGCTGCCTATCCGAATAATGTTAGGTTTAAAACTGGTTTGGGGATCTCCTATCAAAAATTAGGGGAAGTACACATTATTCTAGGTAATTTGGAAAAAGCTTTGGAGTTTTTTGAAAAATCCTATCAACTAATTAAAGAACTGTATGCTGCCTATCCAGATAGTGTGGATATTAAAAATTACTTGGCGGTGTGTTACTCTAAACTATGGGAAATACATAGTATATTAGGTAACTTGGAAAAAGCCAAAATCAACCTTGAACAATGTTTTTTATTATGGTCAGAATTAGTTGCTGATTTTCCTGCCTATGTAGAATTTCAACAAAACTTGGATTTGGTGAAAGACAAGTTGAAATCGTAACGCCGATTTTTTATCGGCAAGCCTTCTCCGATTTTTTATCGGCAAACCTTCTCCGATTGCAAATCGGAGTTACTTATTGTGATCTTGCCTGATTAATATAATTTTGGGCATCCATTTTCCAGATTCCCTTTCCAATGCCTCTATATTCTTCTAAAATAGACAGTACCTTTTTCTCCTGAGCAATTTTTTGGTTAATGGCTCTAAGAATCAATTCTAAATCAGTAATATTTAATTGATTAATTTCTTTTAATAAATATTGTACCTTAGTCATCGCATTTTTATACCTAAAACAACCCAAGATTGAAAATTGTTTTTGTTGCTAATAGTTGGCTTTCATAGGCAAAGCCTATATAGTTGCTTCGGCGCGCGGTGGCACCTCATCTCTACATTATTTTTTTTTTATAAAAAAAACAAACAGGCATGAGCTTTTAGCTCGTGACGAAGCAAAATCGTAGCCTATGGCTACCTAACATGCAGCCTGCAAAAAACAAATGATTTTGGCTGTTGGATATATGGATGTCGGATTTTGGTTTGCCACCCATAACAACTAAAGTTGTCGCTACACAAACAATTCAAAATTGATAGGGGCACTTAAAATGCGATTCTGTAACAAATGTTTTAGCAGTCATGTTTCATTACTTGCTTCGGCGCGCGGTGGCACCTCACCCCTATATTATTTGTTTTTTTATAAAAAAAACAAACAGGCATGAGCTTCTAGCTCGTGACGAAGCAAAATCGTAAGGCTGATTTTTTATCGGCAGGCTTCTCCGATTGCAAATCGGAGCTACGCAATCAAAAATTAAACCCCAACCGCAAACTAAACGCATTGCCTTCATCGGTAAAAGAATAATGCGGTTGTAGGATGGCGATGCCCAACAATTCAAACCACAAACCGACTGTTTGGCTATTGTGCCATTTATCCGAGCTTTCGCCCTCTCGCCATACACGGCCGTAGTCGTAGCCGCCCAAAATGCCTATTTCCATCGGCAAAATCGTATTATTCCATTTGATTAAAGCCATTCGCAGGTCAATATTGTGGTAAAAAGCTGATTCACCGCGAAAGCGATTGTTGCGGAAGCCACGCAGATGCGTAGTCGTTCCCAAATCGGCGTACTGATGGAATTGCGGATCGCCCAGCACCTTTTTATAGCCCAAACTATTGGCCAATACCAACTGCGGCCGATTGATCAAAGCCATGTAAAATTGTCCCCCCACATCAAATTGCCAGACATCTTCCTCAAGCGATAACTCCTTTAAATAGGACGCGCCCCCATGAAAGCGAAAGCCATTAGACGGCCGCACCCGACTGTCCAAAAAGACCGATTCCAATTGTAAAGCACCGCCCAAATAAAAGCGTCTGTCCAGTTCTTCTTCCGCAAAACCGAGTTGTATGTCCTCTGATACACGCCCTTCCGTCCGCTTCACATCATGCGATTCAAAGGTCGGCCCAAAGCGTACAACTGTACTTAAATCGGCACTACCTACCTGCAATAAGGGCGACACATACAGCGACTGCATCCGCACCCAATTAAATTCCAATGCCCTGTTTTCATCCAAAACGGACTCATTGCCCAAGCCAAAAAAGTTTTCATATCTTGGAAAATTCACATCAATAGAAGGCGCAAAATCAAGCGCGCCAAAGAGCTTCGGAAAATGCCCTTTATAGCCAGCTTGTACCGCTTGTTGCCCCGTAGGAGCTACGCTAAAAGAAAACCCCTGCTTCGACTGATACGGGTCTTTTCGCCACCCATGATTGACCCAACTAACCGAGCCGCCGAGCCAAAAACCATCGTCACGCGTAAAGCCAAGCGTAAGAATCGGAAAGTTGCTATTGTAGGTAAAGCCATTTCTATCGTATTCGTTGACATCCAAGCTGTTAGAGGTTTTATCTTTGATTTTGCCCGTTAGTTTTATCCCATTAATATTGTCGTAAGCAGCAATTTTTCCGCTTTGCGTTTTATTTTCAATCTGGTCTTTATCCTCGCCGCCAATAATGCGAATCGAAATTTGCTGATTATCCGCCCCTTGAATGATAAAATTGTCTTTGCCACGTAAACCGTATAAGCGAATTTCTTTGGTTTCTTTGGGGTAAAAAGTGCGTTCATATTTTAAAATATCGTCCTTGCCTTTTTGCAAAACAAAATATTTCACATTCACATTTCCATTGTCCTTTTTTGTCACTTCAAAACGGTCTTTATTGTCCGTTCCTGTTATTTCCACTTCTTTTGATAAAAAATCATATAACTTTTTTCCAATAATTTCCAATTTATCCCTACGTGAGCGCAACATACGGCTTACTTCTGCCACATCTTTTTGTCCGCGCACTTCTTCAGGCAGCGCGAGATTTGCTTGTTCAATCACTTCATCTGTTAGGTTTTTTTGCAAATCTTGAATAATGGGCTGCCATTCGCTCCATTCGAGCTCATGTAAAAAATAGCGATCAAAATGTTTGGCATTAAAAGCGAGGTTTTTCACATCTTTTACATCGCCTTTCATGGTTTTAAATTTCTTTTGTATAAAAGCGGCGACATAAGCAGGTATCAGTCCTTTGAATTTGTAAAATGCTTGGTCTCTATCGCGTGGAATCGGTCGGTAAGTTGTGCCGCTGTCGTCCTCAAAACTTGCCCATCGCCATTGATCATCGTGTCGGTCCCAGTCGTGTATCCACATATCAAACATTCGCGATTTTAGCACCCATTTTTGGTCTACAAAATGCCTTTTTTTCTCTCGTAAAATTTCCAGCAAATCGGCATAACCAATAATTTCTGCCGAATTGCCAAACTGCTCGGCATCGCTCCAATTGCCACTAGGTCGCTCCTCTAACAAATACACTTCTTCGGGAAATTGACTGTTATAATTGCCCAAACCTGCCTGATGCTTGAGGTAGACCAATTTAGGTTCGGTATAATAAACGCCCGCCGCTTTGGACAAAGTAGGAATAATCAGCGCACCGTAGGGATGGCTTGCACTGTTTTGATCCTTCATAATATTGAGCAATTTGAGGTTGCCAAATTGCGGAGGAAATAGCTTGGAATAATCCTTATTGATGGAGCGCAAAATATACTGTTTGCCGTCCTCTTTTTGCATCCGCAGGGAGTTGGAAGCCATACCGCCCCCCTTTTTTACAGGCACTAACCCGCCAAATTTCTCCTCCAAATTAATCAAGGGCATTTTCACAGGCGTTGACCACATTTCCCGATATTGATCGCCTAAAAATAATTCCGAAAAACCACCAATGGCAAAGCTTTTATTGGCTGCTGCAATGGTATCTGTTTTGCTAATGGGCGCATATTGTTTTTCTTCTTGTACGGTGCCTGGGCGTGGCGCGCGAATTTGGCTGCGGTATTCTAGTTGCGCCGTTTTTTCGCCATCTGCAAGGCTGTAAAATTCTAGCCATGTTTCAAAATTTTCATAAAAATCTACTTTGGCAAAACCGCGCGTTTCCCTAGCATAATCCGCACCGCCCCCTTTTTGAATGTAATCATGTTTACTGCCTGCCCCACTAACGATGTATTGTAATTTTCCTTTATCAAAAAACTGCAAACCGTGATCGTGTCCCGAAGCAAAAACAACGTGTATCCGTAGCTGTTGCGCTATTTGTTGAATACCTTGCATAATCTCCTGATTGCGCGTATTGGTTATATCCTGCACCGAACCCGTCAACTGTCGAAAGATGGGGTAAAGTGAGCCGATAACGGGCAGGGGAATGTATAGGTTTTTGTATTCGTGAAGCGGAAAAAGGTGATGTTTCCAGCTAAAATGTCCGCCATGCGTGCCGTTGCTGATAATGGGGTGATGCATTAATACGACAATTTCATCGTTTTTGTGCTTGATAAATACCTCACGGATGCTTTGCAACAAATCGCCTTTGGATTTTACCTCACAGCCGCGATTGATTTTTTTCTCCTTGCTCCAATCTTGCAGCCACCATTGCGTATCTAGAAAAACGAAAGCCAAATCTTTGTTAATTTTCACCACTTTGGGGTCGGCACAACCATGTCGAGGGTATAGATGTACCTTTTTTTTACCCTCCTCATCTCGTAAAAAAGCCTCTACATATTTTTCCTGCCGTTTGATGGCTTTTAGTCCCCCTTTAGCCCCATTTTTCCAATCGTGATTGCCGGGAATAAAGTAGGTTTTGCCTTCAAAATCCTTTGCCAAAGCCAATTGTGCATCCAAGATTTTTTCGCTAATCGCGCGCTGCTCAGATTTTTTACTTGGTAAACCTTTTGGATACACATTATCCCCTAAAAAGACAAGGCTACTGTTTTTATTTGCTTCTGTTAGATGACCTTTCATCGCTGTCAGCACATTATTTTCACCTGTTGCCTCATCGTCTAATTCGCCTGCATCACCCACCAAAAAGAGGGTATGAACGGGCGTTTTATCGGTAGGCGCGGCCTTTTCTGACCAATTCTGGGCTTGATTGCTGTAGTAAGGTTTTTTGAGTGTTCCACAAGCGGAGGCAATGAATAGGGTGCTTAGTAATAGTAGAAACTTTTTCATTTGAATAGTAGATTTTAGACGGGAGACTTGAGATGTGAGATTTTTTCAAACAGTTTGTATTTGCTTTACAGTTCGTTGATTGATGATTCGTAGATCAGTGATTCATGTTTGGGAACTTTTTGATAGTTGTTTTCTTTTTGGATGGTTTCTGTAACAATAATTTTTCCTGCAACAACAAACTAATAACCAAACAAATACACATTAAAAAAGCCAAAAACCAACCTCTGATCGTTAATTTCTAAAAGCTAAAGAGCTAGGGAGCAGCATGTTCCCCTTTTAAGCAATTGATTTCAGCTTCTAAATCTTGATTTTTTTTGGTTAAATCAAGGATTTGACCTACTTGCGTTTCACAAGTATTCATCAAAAGCAATACTAACTTTTTTTGGGGACTCTACATCAGTTAAATCAGAAGGGATGATATGTTTAAAGCCGTCTAGCATTATTCAATCAACGCACTATTATAAGCTTTTTTTTCTTTATAGAAAAATACAAATACACTTATGGCAATAAATTAAAAAATTATTTGCCCTATAGTTTTGAAGTGATACAAATAATTCAACAAAGAAGCAGAAAAATAAAGAATACTATGATAAATACAACAATTCCACCCATTTTTTTGTATATTTGAAAAAGACAAAAAACAAAAAGAGGAGTTTAGTCTTTTACTATTGTAACATTAATTTTGTCTAGGTACTTAAATGACAAAAAACATCTTTTGTATGGTTGTTATGTTTTGGGTCGGTTTTGGTTTTTTGTGGTGCTAGATGGGACGGATTATGCCGTTAGTAATGCCTATAATGCTTCTGATGATGATATTTACCAGATTGTTGCCCTCATGCGTGAGGCACAAAACTATATTTTAGCTATTTTGGAGGTAAGTAGAGACAATTCATGAATCGTCTCTACCCATTATTCATCAAATAAGCCCCTTTTCCGTCAATCGCTAAAATACCAGCATTACAGTTAAATAACTGACTGTCAGCCGATAAAATAGGGCAAGGGCTTTCTTGTAGGATGGCAAAATCTTGGGTTCGGCGGATGATTAATGTATCATCGGCAGGCTCGAAAATAAGGCCGTTTTGTGCATTTAAGGCTTTATAGGCTATGTGTTTGGGTTTTGTAATTGTTTGTTGTTGATGTAAGGTCAATTTTAGCTGTTGGATGCTGAAAAAAGCATGTTTTAAACTGACTTCTGTTTTACCTGTAGTTTGCTCCTTATACGTTATAATCCCATGATTATCAGAACTTTGCAAGCTATAAACTTGTACTGGTAAACGCACTGTAGACAGGTTTTTGCCAGAGCGATACCAAATATATTGCTGTCCGCCTGTATGCTGCCACAGTCCATTTTGCTGCGTATGTACGCCTTTTCCAAAAATCGGCATCTGCTCCACTCGAATAAAATCTAAATTTACCTCGTCCAAGTAAATATTTTTCAAATAATCCTCCTCAATCACCGTCAATATATTGCCAAACTGCACTAAACGGCTGTTAGTGGTAAATTTTACATTACTTAACTTTCGGAAAGCTTTTTTATCCGATTCATACACCAATAAATCCCCATTTTTTCGCCCTAAAATGCTTTTTTCGCCTATATACATCGCCTCAAAATCACTTCGAACAAAGCGTTGATGGAGTTGTACATAAGCTTTATTACTGGTGTCAAAAATAAGGTATTGCTGATTGGTGGTGAGCAATAATTGCTGTTTTAAGGCATAAGCATCGGTGATAAATTCTTGGTTATCAAGCTGGTAGATAGATTGAATTAATAATTTTCCAACTTTCTTTTTCACCTTTTTAACGGGCTGAACAGTCAGCGGAATGATGGCAGTAGGCTGTTGTTTTAAGTCAATGGGTGCGCGATGTCCTTTCATGAAAATGGCTTCAAATTGTTGTTGTAAATGTGGATTTTGAATGGGTTGATAGCATTTGGGAAGAATTAAATCGTTGTCCTTAGTAAAAATAGGGATTTGTCGTATCATTCTTTCCTCCAAACTCTTATACAATTTATGCACGCCTTTATAGGGATGTACAGAGGTGAGCAATTGGAAAATGACAACCGCATAGGCAAAATAATCGCTATTTTTAGATACTTTACCCCCAAAATAATAGTCTCGAATATCATTTAATAAAATTTCTGAATGAGGATACTCTTTTGTTCCATAAGCATCTACATCTATCAATTTTACCTCGTCTTTATCATTCACCAAAACATTTAAACCACTTAAATCACCAATGATAACATTCTGACTATGAGCTTGTTGCATAGCATTTAACAATTGAGTAGCGACCTTCAATTTTCGCTGCATAGTAACCCCATTCCGCCGACAAAAAGGCGCGCTAAACAAAGCAGCTAAGGGAAAAAATGCCGTTCCCAAATAGTCCATTGTAAAGCCAATCGGCCGTTTCATGACTATATTATACTGCTCCACAATCAGTTCCAAAGGCTTTACAAAATACCGTCCGTCCAATACTTTCAATGCCTCTAAACGTTTAGTAGTCAATGTCTTAGTTGGGTCGTGATATATTTTCGCCACCTGATTCGGCAGTTCAGGAATCAGCAAAATACGCCCTTCCCCTCCCCTGTGGATTTCAGCGGCATCATCAATGGTAATCTTTTTTCCCGTCTGTGTAATCGCTTTCATAGTCTTTTGGTTGTGGGTTTGTGGTTGTGAGTTTTTCGTTTTTGTTACATTCAAACAATTCGTAATTAAATAGTCATTCGTAATTCGTAATTTCTAATTCGTAATTAAATAGTCATTCGTAATTCTCACAATGGCTAGATCATCGGCTGGGGTTAGTTCGTGTTGGGTGCGTAGGATATTGCATTTTCGGTTCAACATCAACTTGCTTTTCATTAAAGAATCATCTTGCATCAAATAATTGACGACAAAATCCTTTGAATCTTCTAAGGGCTTTTTAGGGTTGCGAAAACTCAATATTCCATCTGTGGCAATGGCTATATTCTGCGGATTTTCAACGACAAAACTTTGTTGGGTTAAATATTGCTCTAAGGCAGCGGCATCATCTTGAATGTGGTAAATCGGATAGTCGGGTTGATTGTTGTGATCGAGCTCCTGTATTTGCTCCTCAATACATACAACTCCATCGCCTAAAACGGTGATAAATGCTTGATTTTCATAGTGAACTAATAACAGCAAAGTAGCTAATAACTCATTGCTTGTTAGTTGTAAATGTTGTTGAGCGGCGGACAATTCTTGTATAAAAGTTCGGGCTATTTCTAAGCCTAATTCTTCGGCAGTTTTCCCCTTAAAATCGCCTTTATTGACCACTTTTCGGATGAGTTTACAAGTCAAGGTAGCGGCTAAATGTGCGTCAATACCCCCCGAACAACCATCGGACACAATACCGATAGCCGCTTCCTTTTCCTGTATTTTTAAGGAGTATAAGCCTAAAAAGTCTTCGCAAAAATGAGGGTGTTTATACCCTCGCTGTAAAGTGCTGTAGCAATTCATTACTAAAAATTGTATTTAACAAAAAAAATAAAAGACATGATATATTTTAAATACTGTATTTTTTAACCAAACAGTTTGTTCCTATTGTAACGGGGCGTAGATTCGTGATTAGTAGATCAGTGATTCGTTTTCGGACTTTTTTACTGATTGGTTTCTTGTTAAGTGAGTTCTATAACTTAAAATAATTCATAATTAAATATTTGCACATGGAAAAAATCTGCATATAAAATCTCATATCTCCTGTCTCATATCTCCAGTCTAAGCTAGAACTGAATAATCTGATTACTTGCCGTACTAGAAATAGATTGACTGATAAAACCAATCATTTTTTTCATTTCACTACCAGAAGTACCGACCTTTGCCAAATGTTGTATTCCCATATTCTTTTGAGCATTTTCAAAACTTTGCACAGAACCAACACCAAATAAAATAGTGGTAAAAGAGAAGGCATTTCGCTCATTCGCCATAATCTTGTCTAGTTCAGCTTTGACTTGAGCAGCGCGCGTTTTAGAGCTGTTATCCCCGCCATCAGTGATGACAAATAGCAAGGTCTTGGTGTTTACGCCTGAGCTTTCCAGATTGCTGCGGTAATCAATAGCCTGCTTCAAACCTTGTGCTGTAGCATCGTAAAGAGCCGTCCCATAACCAGACGGTTTGAACTGAATATCAGGGACTTGCATCACAGGTTGGAAGCCCGTTTTTACGCTTACTTTTTCATTAAATTCCAATACTGACACCAACAATTGATCGGCAATATGCGATTTTTGCATGGTCGAAATAAAATCATTGAAAGCGTGATTGAGGTCTTTCACATAGCTGCCAATAGAAGGCGATACATCCACCACAAAAACGGCGTTAATGGTTTCATCCACCTGAATATCATCAGGATTAAAATTATTATAACTTAAATTAAAATCAATATCTTGAAAATTTTGCATGGTTTTGTTATTTTTAGATGTAAAAAAGACATGAGATGTGAGATTTTTGGATTTTTAGAAATTAGAATTTAGAGATTAGGTTTATGTTTTTTTTAAATAAAAACATTAATAGCTTGCGAATCACTGATCTACCAATCACTAATCAACGAAGCGTTAAAATAACTACAAACTGTTTGGTTAAAAAAAACCTATTTGAAACATACCACATAAAAAACAATTCGTAATTCGTAATTGATAATTCGTAATTAATTAA
>JAHDHV010000039.1:23184-25295 GCA_020631155.1 Bacteroidota bacterium
CATACCACATAAAAAACAATTCGTAATTCGTAATTGATAATTCGTAATTAATTAAAGTACAATATCTGTACTTTTCGCAAATTGAATGTTTTGCATACGCGCTAGGTCGTAAATTGGCTCACCTAGATGACCGAGACCTGTTACATCAGACATCACATCTTCGAGAATGACCATTTTTTTCGCTAAAGTCGGTGCGTATTTCATCGCTTGTTTGAGGCTAGTTGCTACACAATGCGATTTTGCTTCACCAGCGAGGTAAACGGTTTGGAAATTTTCGAGGGTGCGAATTAAATTTTGATTCAACTGTGTTTCGGGACGGTCGGCAACGGGAATTTGCGCCATAAAAATACCGAAATGCTCGGTTAAAGGGTAAGTACCTTTGGCAACCGCTTGATACCATTTGCCTTGTTTGGTCCAATCAATCAGGGCTTGCATCAAATCGTCATGGAGAGCGGCACCTTTGGAACCGATTAAACAATGCTCTGGCCAAATAAAGTGTGGGAACTCTCCTTGCGCTTCCAAATCGGTGACGTATTTAATGGCTTGCTGCGGCGAAAAGCGCGGCGACCATTTTCCGTTGTTAATTTCCTTGAGAGTGATTTGTGTAAATGGCGCAGGAAATTTGCCGTTTTTATCTTGCCAAAAAGAAGGATGCGAAATATCATTGACAGGATGAGAGTCGAGTGTAACGCAGATATGATCGATCTCTGTTTGGTTTTTGTTGATAAATTGACGCAATCGAAGCATATCTTTTTCCGCACCTGCTACATACAAAGCACCATTAGGATGACAGAAATCGTATTGAGCATCAATAACTAATAAAGCATTTTTTTTTCTCATAGTATATATATTTTTTTAGCCGTAAGATTCAAAATGTAAGACCTAAGATTCAATGAATTGCAAATCAAAAATACTTAGTGTCTTAATTACACTAACCTAAACGTACAAAACACACTATGAGTTCCTGAATGAGTAAAAAAACTTAAAATTTTATTTTGCTTATTTAAAAAATAGCTTCGTTAATACAATTATTAATTTGATAATCAGTTGATTAGTAGTGTTACAATAATAAGTTCACTTTTTAGTCGTTGTAAGTATTTAATTTTATAACTTGGGCGAATTGCATGAAAAAAGAACAAATATTCACTTAGATTTCAAAAAAACACCAAGCACACTTCAAAAACTTAAAATACATTTTATATTTATCCTTAAACATTTGACTTTTTTAGAAAGCAGTTAAGTAGCTAGACAAAGTTAAACAACCATTGGATTTGTCATAAATCGTTAATAGTGAGTTAATTATCTCGCGTCTCATGTCTTAAATCTTATGTCTAAGTACTTATTAAGTCAAATTAGTGCTTTTGAAAACCATAAGTAATGCAGAAATAATATATTATTAAAGTGCAATCTCCTCGTTAAACTAATCTCCCCTTTCAATAGTCTTATTTTAGATATAGTAAAAGCGACAAACATTCACACACAAAATATATACAATTTGTTTTTCACTAGGTAAGTGCCAAGCACTATTTAATTGTGCACAATTTTGTGCTAAAGTATTAGAAATGAGCAGTTTAGTCTTTTGCTATTGTAACATTAATTTTGTCTAGGTACTTATGTTTCCAATAGCGTGTTTTTTTACCAAACAGTTTGTGCTTACTTTGACAGTTTGTGGATTCGTGATTAGTAGATTAGTGATTCGTTTTGGGACGTTTTTTACTGATTGACTTCTTTTTAGATGTTTTCTGTAACAAAGGCTTTAGCCGTCATAATACTATTGGAGTTTGGAAGGTTACAAAGTTACAAGGTTTTAAAGTTTTTATTTTTTTTAATGAATTTTAAATCTAATGCTTTTTGTCTTGTTAGTCAAAAATATACAAAATTCAAAGAGGTTATTATTTTTTTTATCAATAAAATAAAAGGCGAAAAGTCAATTTAGCTCCAAACTCTAAAATACTATAAAAATCAAAAGCTTATATCCATTAGGAAAACTAAAAAGCGATTTAAGTGCCAAGCACTAATTAATTATGCACAATTTTGTTCTAAAGTATTGACTTTCATTTTTTTAATCAAACAAAGAGACCTGTTTAATTATTCTACAGTACTTTTTTAAC
>JAHDHV010000507.1 GCA_020631155.1 Bacteroidota bacterium
TTTCGGAAGGTATAGTAGTAAACTCTCCATCTAAATAAAGTGTTGTTAAATTTTTAAATTGTCCTATTTCGGAAGGTATAGTAGTAAACTCTCCATCTAAACTAAGTGATGTCAAATTTTTAAGTTGTCCTATTTCGGGAGGTAAAGTGCTTAATTGATTATATCCTAAACTAAGTGTTGTTAAATTTTTAAGTTGTCCTATTTCGGAAGGTATAGTACTTAATTTGTTACCACCGAGAATTTTGGTGCCACCGAGAATTTTGGTGCCACCGAGAATTTTGGTGCCACCGAGAATTTTGGTGCCACCAAGAATATTACCTAAATCAAGTGATGTTAAATTTTTAAGTTGTCCTATTTCGGGAGGTAAAGTAGTTAATTCATTCCTCCTTAAATAAAGTGATATTAAATTTTTAAGTTGTCCTATTTCGGGAGGTAAAGTAGTTAAATTATTATTACCTAAATAAAGTGATGTTAAATTTTTAAGTTGTCCTATTTCGGGGGGTAAAGTGTTTAATTTATTGCCAGGTAAATTAAGTTTTGTTAAATTTTTAAGTTGTCCTATTTCAACTGGAAGTGTTCTTAGTTCATTGGCACCTAAACTAAGTGATGTTAAGTTTTTAAGTTGCCCTATTTCAACTGGAAGTGTTCTTAGTTCATTGGCACCTAAACTAAGTGATGTTAAGTTTTTAAGTTGCCCTATTTCAGTTGGTAAAGTTCTCAGTTTATTAACACTTAAGTCAAGCGAATCTAAATTTTTTAATTTAAAGACCTCATCAGGAATTTCTTTAAGTTGGTAACCTTCGAAGGATAATTTAGTTATTTTATCATAATTAATATTAATGTTTCCGAAGTTATTATCATAAAGTTCTTCTTCTGTATTTTGTTGTGCCTGCATCACCGCAGCCATAAAAACAGCATTTTCAGCCAATTCCTTTTGTTCAATCGCATCTTTTTTCGCTTCATTCGCGCTCAACCAAAAATACCCAGCAAATACCAATCCTACCAAAGCCAATACCAAAGCACTACTTAATCTTCTTATTCGTTTTCTATTTTCCCTAGCTTTCTGTTCTTCTTTTTGTTGTAAATGTTTTTTACTTTTCGCTATATTTTCCACCAGAGCCGCAGGATATGCCCGATATGCCTCAAAAGGTCGTAGATAATCCAAATCCTCTTGGTTGAGGTAGCCCGTTCTGTCGGCATATACTTTATAAACTTCCTCCGCTTTTCGGCGCAGTTGCATGGCATCGGTGAGGTTTTGGCCAACTACTAGGGCAAGCAAGTCGTGGCTAATTTCATATTGCGTTTGTTCACCTGCCTTTAGAGTTCGTATCAATCGGCGTTTTTCTAGCTCTTGTAGTAGTGGGTTTAGATTTTTTGGGGCTTTTACTCCTTTTTTGTGTAGGTCTTTTTGTATATCGGCAGCACTAATTTGTAGTTTGGTATTGCGCTCTGAAATCATGCTGGCCAGCACTTCTAGCGGTAAATCATCGGGGTAATGGGGGCGGAGTTCTTGAAATTGCTTTTTTAAAAAACTATCCAAAACAGCTTCCAAATTATCGTCTTCTGCCACCAGTTTGGCATCTAGTTGTGGGCGAGTATTGGCAGCTGTTTGTGCCTTTGCTCGATCCCATAGCTCACTTAAAAATACCTGTACATGAGTGAGTTCTATCTCTCGTCGAGTATCTGGCAGCTTGGCTAAAATGCTGTCCGCTAGTTGTGGTGCATGATGAAGGCTAAAAAAATCGCTATATTCTGGTGCTTCCAACATATCCTTAATAAGCGTTCTCACTTTTTCTTTTCGCATTTTTTCCAAACGAAAACGGTATTCAAAAATGCTGGGGCAAAGTGGTTCAAATTCGGATAAATGCCCAATAAATTCCTCTCGCATAATCAACAGCACTCGGCAAGGCACTTTATAGCGTATGAGTTGGTGCAGGCGAGTAAAAAAGTTGCGTTTTTCCGCCTCACTACCCAAAATCAACAATTCTTCAAATTGATCAAATAACAAATAAACGGGCTGAAAACGCTCCTCAAATAAACGTTCTATCGCCTGCCCAAAACCAATATTGGGTTCAGTGGGTAAATGGGTAACAGCATCTAAATTTATCTTTTCCTCCAAAGCCTCATTGATGCGCTTAAATACGGATTCGGTGATATTTTGCCCTCGCCGAATACTCAAAGCAAACCAATCGGCATCCGAAAATTGATTGCGTAAACCACATTCAATCAAACTGGTTTTGCCTGCACCAGAAGGCCCATAAACCAACAAATGTTTCACACCACTCAAGGCATCGTATAGGTCTTCGGTTTCTTGCGCTCGCCCAAAAAAAACGGCTTTATCGGCTTGACTGTAGGCATCTAAAAATTTAAAGGGTGCTTGTTGGGTGTTCATAGGGCAGCAGTTTTAGCAGGGTTAAAAAATTGCTCCAATTGCTCAAATAATTCGTTCAATTTGGGCTGTTTGTTGTTCTGCATCTGAACGGTCAGCGTTTTATTGGAGGTCAGCGTTTGTTGTTCGCTGTAGTGCAGTTCATTTTTATATTGGGCAAAATGGTATTGTCGCCTGCTTTTGCCTGTGTAGTAATAAATTTCGGGGGTTTGGGTATTTTTTTCGGAAAAAACGCTTTGGTCAATAATCAAAGGCGAAAGGGATAAATAGCTTTGCCCATCGCCAATTTTATTTAAACAGTCCTCCACATTTTTCCCTTTAAATAACAAAACACTTTGGTTATAAGTAAAATAATCTGCTATCGAATGAACCACAAAATCGTCTTGTTCGCCATAAAGTTCACTGTACATACCATGCAATTCGCCATATAAATGCACAAAATTTTTGGCAGAGCCCAAGCGATATTGCAGGTTAATGTCTTTGATGGACACTAGGCGATAGTTGGCTAAAAAAGCAATTTTCCGCAACCAAAAAACCAATGCAGTGAGGTATTCATCCAAGAGTTGTTCTAGCTGCTCTTGATTGGCAAAATGTAGTTGATGGTTGATTAATTGTTGTCTATTTTTTTCTAAAAAACGAGTAATACGGTAAAGGTCTTGGCTAGGGTCGTTTAGTGCAGCTACCAAAGCCCTAATTTCGGGCATAAAGCAGCTTTTGTGCTCTAATAAAGCAGTGCTTTTTAGTAATAAATTTAGAAAATCAAATTTTGGAAAAGTTGCTTTATCAAGTTGGAAAAAGGCTTGAATATCAGCGATTAAAGCTTGTTTGTTATCTAATAATTGAGCCAATTGAATGTAACACAAATAACGCAAACTGCTTTCATAGGCTTCTGCCATAAAAGAAAGACGGCGAAGGCTGCGTTTTTTGCCCGATGCAGTATTCATTTTTTGCAAAAACACCTCTATCAACCAGCCGTAATGTTGGAAAACAGATAAGGGTTTATTACCGACCGAAATCCGCATTTTTTTAAACTCTTGTTGTAAGCTTTTGAACCAAAATCTATCATCCGTAATGAGATTATCGGCTAAATCTTCGGGCAGCGTACTATTTAACAATTGTTCGACACGCCCCAAAAGTTGGTCTAATTTTGTATTGTTATTTTGCAATAAAAGCGTGGACAGTACGCGATAACTGACTTGTTGATGTTGCTCATTAACAATTAATTGATGGACTTTTGCTAGGCGATGGTCTAAATGCTTTAATTCCTGATTGATTTCGGAGAGCATGGTGTCCAATATATTTCTGAAAATTTTCTGTTCATATTGCAGTGTTTGCACCTCCTCCAAAGTCAGTTTTGTTAGCCCTTGAATTTGTTCCAACAATAGTCGTTGAAAGGCTTTCCATGCTTTTTCATGTGCAGGGTCTTTCAGCACTTCTCCAAAACACCATTTGAGTTGTGGCACTAATTCTTGTTCAAAAAAGAGGCAAAAATTGCTTCCAAAAGAGCCTTCCAAAGCATCCAAAGGCAGTTTTAGCTTCTCCAATAGTTGCGTTTGCGCTTTTTGCGGCGATTCATATAAAAAAGTGTTCAATTCCTCTTTATGAAGCTGTTCCTCTCGCTCATTGACTACTAAAGGGCTTAAATCAGGTAAAAAATACGAAGCTGTATTGTTAATCAGTTCATTAAAAAAAACATCAATTTCCTTTTGATTATCAGGCGAATCTGAAAGGCTAATGTATTGTTTTTTCATTCGCTGAAAAGCCATTTCCCCCGCCGCAATCAGGGCTTTTTGCAAGTCGTGATT
>JAHDHV010000508.1 GCA_020631155.1 Bacteroidota bacterium
AAGAGGCTTTAGCTTCCTTTGCTTTACTTGAATAAAATCTTCGGAGTCTTCAGTATATTCACAAATGATTGGTTATAAGTTTTTTTGTAGGGATTGCAATAGCTAAAGTCATCACTATAGAACTCTCTTAAAAATAATTGGAGTGTGTCAAGGATTTAGGGAATAACAAAATGCTATCTGAATGAAAGGAGAACATTAACTTTACCCCAAAATAAAATATCCTTTTTTTTATTGGCTTTGAAGAGTGACCTTGAAAGTTTTTGCGTTAAGAAAATTGGAATGAAACTCGTTAAGAAATATCCGCAGTGATACGGATTTTAAGAACTTACTGAATTTTATTCAAACTTTAATCTTTTGAGTATCAGTTATTTGTTTTGATTGAAAAAGGAGTATCATCTTAGGAGATTTTAGAGTTTCCTTCCAATTTTTAGCGAAAAAGTTTCACCGTCTTGATTTTTTTTGTTTCTTTTTTTTATCAAGCAAAAAAAGAAAAAAACTTAGATAAAGCGACACCTTGTAAAATCAAAGCAAATAGCTATTATATGAAATTACTCTTTTTTTGACACACTCAAATAATTGTTATCAATAAATTTGCTCAAACACGAATCACGAATCCACGAACTGTCAAAGTAGCCCAAACTGTTTGCTTGAAAAGTACGATATTTGAAATATGCCAAAAATTGTTTGTTTTTTAAAATTCAAAAAATAAAAAGTGAGAATAAATATTTTACTTTACTTAATCCTCAATCTAATTGTTTTATCTTTAGTTGATTGCACCTCCAGAAAGACAACTACACATTATCTTACATCAAATGATGTTATAAAAAGAAAATATCTTTCGGAGAACCCTTCAGAAACGCCTAAACTGAATGCGAAACAAGCCTTCAATCAATTTAAGTATTTGGATTACGCGCCTGATGCTCGCTATCCAGAACACACCCCTATGCGTCGTTTACGGGTTAATATGCATTTTATAGACAGTCAACGAGGGGGACAGAATTTTTCAAAGGCTGCAGCAATAGAATTTGGAAAAGCTTTATTAGATGCTGCCAATGCTAGTTTACACAATAACCAAAAAATGTTTTTACCCAAAGGCCGTGATACGCCAGTTTTGCCACCTCGCTATGAATATGTACTAACTGGAATGCCTAATGATTCCAAAGATAATGGTATTTATTTTCATAGAGATGACAAGTTATATTATATGAATAAGAAAAAAAGAAGAGGCGAATATAGCATTTTTGATCCTGCTCAATATGAAAAATTTGCGGTACAGAAAGATAAAGTGTTAAATATGTTTTTTGTGGAACATCATCCTGATAGCATAATTTCAAAGACCTATAAAGCATCAGGGGATGGTGTAGGAATGTCTAATTGGCTAAAAGTAACTTCTGCTTACCAGTCGCATCTCGAAAATCCAAACATGTCATTAAAAGAGTTAGCAAAGCATTTTGTAGGTATTCTAAATCACGAAATTGGACATACCTTGGGCTTGTCGCATACTTGGGCAAGTAATGATGGTTGTGAAGATACGCCCAAAAATCCAAACTGCTGGAACATTAATGAAGGTGGGAAAAAATGCAATACTTGGAATAACGTTTCCAACAATATGATGGACTATAATGCTTGGCGAAATGCGATTACCCCCTGTCAATTGGCAAAAGTTCACTATAAAATGGCTAAAAAAAGTAGCTCTCAACGTAAATTTTTAATTCCCTCTTGGTGTGTTTATAAAAAAGAAGCAACGATTACGATTCCACCTAATGAAACTGTTACTTGGAACAGTATCAAAGATTTAGAAGGGGATATTGTTATTGAAAATGGCGCGCGACTAGAAATAAAATCCATGATTTCACTGCCACAAAATGCGCGTATATTGGTAAAATCAACCGCTACCCTTACCCTTAACGGCGCAACCTTAACCAATCGCTGTGGGCAAAAGTGGGAAGGCATCATCATCCAAACAGTTGGCAAGCAGAGGGGAACAGTAGAAATGCTGGAATCCTCAAAGATTGAAAATGTAGTTCATGCCATAGGTTCGTGATGGCTTTTAACTATTTTCTAACACTTTCTCATAATCCAGAGCTGTATCTATGTCATTGAAAATCAAAGGATTATCTAAAGAAACAGAGATAAGCACCGACTTGTTTTGTTGCACAATTTCTTTACAACCTTCGGGCTGTTGATGGGCTAAAATGGCAGTGCGAAAGTGATGGGAAAAAATAATAGGATTTCCAGGCCGACCATTAACGCAGGGCTGAATAATCAATGCCTGATCGTGAAAATGTTGTTGAAATGTTTGTAACAATTGGTTGTAGTCGGTACTGGTTAAAAAAGGCATATCGGCGAGACAAACCATAAACGCTTTCGTAGAGGTAGGCAAGTGTTGGACAGCTACTTGTATGGAACTGGTCATGCCTGTTAAATGCTGTTCATTGTAAATAATATGTGGCTGAAATGCTTGTAACGCTTGAGTTATACGCTCTTGTTCAAAACCAGTGACAAGCACAATATTTTCTATTTCACTCTGATAAAGCTGTTGGTAAGTATGGGCTACTAATGCCTGCCCTTGATAGGGAAGCAACAACTTATTGCGCGCTCCCATTCGCCTAGAACTGCCTGCTGCTAGAAAAATGGCGGTTGTGTTTTGAATTATTTTGGAGCTTGGAAGGTTACAAGGTTTTAAAGGTTGCAAAGTTTTTATTTTTTTTAATAAATTTAAAAAACAACACTTTTTATCTTACTAATCAAAACCATACAAAAAGTAAAAATAATTATTGCTTTTATTAATAAAACAAAAGGCGAAAAGTCAATTTAGCTCCAAACGCTAAAATTATTGAATCGCTGAATTGTTGCATGTGAAAGGGGTTATTGTGCACCAAAACTAGGCTTGCGTGTTGTGTCAAAATTAGGTTTACATGTTGTACCAAAATTAGGTTTGCGTGCTCCTGTCAGAAAATTTAGGCAATTTTGAATACATTTTTAAGCCCTACCTTTCAATTGCGCTGCTTTGTGAATGGCTTTTCTCATTCTATAGTAGGTCGCACAACGGCAAACATTGGCAATATTATCGTCAATATCTTGGTCGGTAGGATTCGGTATTTTTTCTAGAAGGGCAGCCGTAGCCATCATAAAACCGGGCTGACAGTAGCCACATTGTGGTACAATTTCTTCTATCCATGCTTGTTGTACAGGGTGTAAATTATCGCCAGAGGAAAGCCCTTCGATGGTCGTGATTTCTTTGCCTTCTGCAAATTTAGCAGCATAGGAACAGGAGCGCACCGCTTCGCCGTCAATGTGTATGGTACAAGCTCCACAGGCAGCTTTTCCGCAGCCAAATTTTGTCCCTTTTAAATTCAATACATCTCTGATGACCCATAACAAAGGAATTTGCCCATCTACATCTACACTTTGGGCTTCTCCGTTAATATTGAATGATATTTTCATGTTTTTTTTAGCTTTTAGATATTAGAAATCAGATGTTAGATGCTGAAAATCAGCTATTTAGAAATATAACTTAACACTTGCTCCGCAAATCTCCTGTCTCATATCTCCCGTCTACTCCTCAGGAATATGCGCTCCAGCCTCTGCCCATTCCTTCACCGCTTTGATGTATTCATCCTTTGGTACAGGCGGTTTTTCTCTTGGATTACCGTCCGCATCAATACCGGGATTCCATGCCCACATTACCAATTCATGCTCGGTAAGATGTTCTACAATGTGTTCTAAATCTCTCCCGCCATTATTCGCTGGGTTCAACATAGATTTGGCAATTTCAACGCGATTGAGTCCTTCCCATGCCATACTCAAAGGGGCTAAACTCCACTCAGGCGCACCGGGTACCCCCGAAAAATCATTATTTTCGTGCTGATGGCAAGTTTCACAACGCAAAGCCACAACACCATGATTATCAGTCCCTCGCTGTACATCAAAATTGTGGTAATGGCTGTCCTCACCCTGTCGTGGACGGTCGCCAGAAGGATGACAATTAACACAACGTTTGTGGGTCAACACTTGCATCATTTTGTCAAACGCCTCCTCCGAAGCCTTTTCAGTTGTCTGTTCAATATTATTATCAATAGAATTAGAGGCAATGGGATTTTGGAAACCTATCATTGCAAAAACAAAAAATAGTAAAGTGATAAAGGCAGTTAGTTTGTTTTTCATAGGAGCTATTTAAAATTGTT
>JAHDHV010000040.1 GCA_020631155.1 Bacteroidota bacterium
GGATTACCGAAACGGAAAAAATGGTGGTTTTGGTAAATTGAAAATGGAGAGTTGAAAATGGAAAATTGTTTTTTTTGAATGAGATAAGTAATGCGGAAATAATGATTGAGTGATGGGTAATTTGTTTTTCAGTGTAAAAATGATCACAATTTCTTAACACAGCTTATTTATAGATAGCTTACCTTCGCAGCCTTATTAAATCATCATTTAAATCTGTTCGGCTTATGAGTATGATTTTTGGTGTTTTTTCGGCTTTATTTTCGGTCGTTAATCCGCTTGGGGCGATTCCTATTTTCCTGAGTTTGACACATGATAATTCCGATAAAGAGCGCAATCAGCAGGCTTTGAAGGCTTGTATTTACGCTGCTTGTATTCTGATAGCTTTCTTATTGTCAGGGACTTATATCCTAAACTTTTTTGGTATTACCATCGAAGGAATGAAAATTGCTGGTGGCTTTATCATTATGCGGACGGGCTACAACCTCCTCAGTGCGACCTACCGTAGAGGCAAGGCCATCAACGAGCGAGTGGAGGAGGAAGCGGTGGAGAAAGAGGATATTTCTTTTTCGCCACTGGCTATGCCTATGTTGAGTGGACCTGGTTCTATTTCACTGCTCATTAGTATGGGTATGGAAACCAATACTTGGGCGCATTATGGGTATATCATCATCAGTATTTTGCTATTGGCAGGGGTAACTTATGTGATTTTGCGCTCCTCTCCCCTACTGTTTAAACTGCTGGGGCAGGGCGGTATCTCGGCAATGTCTCGCATTATGGGTTTTATTGTGATGACCATTGGTATTCAGTTTATTATCAATGGGATAATGCCTTTGTTGAAAGAGTTGGTGAAGTGAGATGATTAAATTGAAAGTGGAAAAATGAAAATGGAAAATTGTTTTTTTTGAATGTGTAACTGTGTTTTGAGATGGGAAATATTACATCATTTAAAATCAAACTCCCTTTCTTTTCCGTTTTTGTATGCTTCTACTTTGCCAGTTTTTTTGTCAATCTTAATAGATTCATACTCGGGTTTTAGTAGCTCTTTTCCGTTTGTATCTATTACGCCTTCTTTGCCATTTTTATAAACTTTACATAAGCCATGTTTAAAGTGATCTGTCTTATCGTATTTTTCAGTCACATTAACGATTTCTTTGCCCTCTGCATTGACAAAATAAGTGCTGTCATTTCTTATGGCTTTTGCTATATTGCATTTAATACCCCAAATTTCATCATATAAGTGTTTGCCAACAGGCTGTCCTTTGCTTAAATTCAGTAACTGCCATTTATCATTTTTCTGTCCTCCAATCAATTGATTTTCAAACCTTTCACTAACATATCCAGCACTAAACTTGGCATATTTTTCAGGAAAAATTAGCTCTCCTTTGGTATTGATAATAATTTTGTTGTGCTTTTCTCTTCCACCATTTTCAGGGCAAGTTATCACTACTGTATAGCCATTTTGAAAAGAGGTTAAACTATGGCAATATTTGGTTGGTATGATTTCCTTGCCTGTAGTATCTATTGCCCCCCATTTTCCACCTGATAACGTCCAACGACTATCAGAATTAAGTCCCATTTTTCCATCTATATTAACAATGGCTACCTCATTGGAAAATGAGCGAATAGTTGTATATTTAGCTTCAGTTAGCTCATTTCCATTACAATCTACCAAACCCCATAAGCCATTTTTAGGTTCTTCTTTAAGGCATAAATCAATGACTTTGCCGATGTTGTAAGCCAATCTACTATCACTCACAAATTTGAGATCGCTGTATTTTGGTGGAATGATGATTTGTCCAGTTTTTGTGCTAATTGCTCCCCATTTTCCATTTTGCTCTACTAAAATAGCTTTGGCTGTTCTTGTTTCTTTTTTATTTCTAGGTTCATAGTATTTAACTTTGTCAAACTGCGGTTTTAATATTTCTTTTTGATTTTTATGTAATACACCTAACTGTTTGTCTTTTTCTACTATGGCTACATTTTGCACAAAAAAGTTTACCCTGTCGTATGGAACAGATAGTTTTTGAAGTTGAAGATTATAGCTGTATTGCTGATTATTTTTGAAAGCAACCAACATATCGCCACCATATTTATCTCGGTTAATCATCTCATAATCAAGCGGTAAAATTTGTTCGCCTTTTATATTAATCACCCCCCATTTACCGCCTTTCAAAGTAGGAGAGATACTACACATAGAGAAAGATTTTTTCGCTCCTTGATTAACAACAGTAGTACCATATCTATCAAAAGCAAAAATGTAATCGTAAGTTAATTGAGGGGCTAATATTTCCCTGCCTGTTGAATCAATAATGCCTTGTTTTCCATTTTGCACGACAACTGTATAACCATTTTTAAACATTTCTCCCCCCCAACCATAACTATTTCCAAAAGACGAGTAGATAGATAAAACCTTTATCTCCTCATATTTTGTAGGTGGAATAAGTGTTTCTCCATTATACTTCAATATACCTGCCTTCCCATTCTTAGATACACGAAATAATTTTTCCTTACCACCATTATTAAGCAGGCTTATTCTATCATATATTGGTTCAATGATAATATTTTCAAAGCTATCAATCACCCCTCTTTTTCCATCTTTAATCACTTCCATCAATATGTTCCATTCTTCAATTGCTTCATCATATTTAGGGGACATTACCTCTTTGCCTTTTTCATCAATAAAACCATATTTTCCATTTTGTTTAATACAAGCTTTTCCATTTTCAAAACTATCTATCCATTGGTAGTTACGTTCAAAAGGCACCAACATATTTTGTGCGGAATCTATCAATGCACAAATAGTCTTTTCCGCTTTTTTTGATTCAACAATGTAAATATCCTTTCTACTAGATGTTTTTACTTTATCAAATTTAAAAGGTACTATGACTTCCCCTTTTACATTAATTACTCCCATTTTACCATTCTTTCTAGCCATTATTTTTTGTGGAGTGTATATCTGCAAACTTTCATATTCAAATGGTATAACTGTCTGATAAGCAGTATCTACGATACCATACTTGCCATTTTTTTTGCAGGTAGCAAACAAATTCCTTCCAAATAAGCCTGTACTTTTTTTATCTGGTAATCTATCATATTCTAATGGGATAATTATCCTACCCAAGCCGTCAACTACCCCTATTTTGCCATTTCTTGATACTTTTAACTGTCCTTTATGCCAAATAAATCTTTGGATATAATCGTATTCAAAAGGCAAAATAGTCATTCCCTTTTCATTAATCAATCCATATTTATCTTCTCTTTTTGTTGTAAAAAGTAATTGATTATTAAGTGTATTCTCTAATCTTATTGGATTTAGTTCTTCATAAATATTAGGTAAGATTTTTTTTTCTTTTAGTAAAAAAAATTGATCAGCAAACTTATTTGGCTCTTGAATCAACTTAGTTACGACAACTAAATTATCACTTTCAACATCTTTAATTGATGTATATTTTGTTGGTAAAATAAATTGCCCTGTTTTATCCACTAGACCACAAGTAGTCTTATCTAAACAGACTTTAATACAATTGGCTTTAGAGAGTTTACGAACTTCATAGTAAATAGGTGGAACGACAATTTCCAAATCTTTATTGATAAGCCCCTTTTTTCCATTGTTCCCTCGAATTTTAGCTAAACCATCAGTATAAAATACTTTAATATCCTTATACTGAACAGGCAACACTTCAACGCCTTTTTTATTGATAAAACCGTATAAACCATTGTTATAGACTTTGGCATATCCTTTATCGCTAAAGGGATAGAGGCGGTTATAACAGCGAATCTGACTGTCATCTACAAAGCAGTAATCGCCGTTGAGGAGGAGACCTGTTACATCGCAGTCTAGGCTTACTACCCTAGCAGTACGGTATTGAATGGGAGCAATAGTTTTGCCTTTTTCGTCAATGATGCCCCATTTATCGCCTTTTCTGACGGCTGCCCAGCCTTCGCTAAATTCACTGACTTCATCGTATTGCTGGCTGAAAGATTGGGCTAAAACGATGTTTAGGCTGTTGACTATCAGGGCTATGCACAAAAAGAGGATGTGGCTATAGTTTGGAGAGAATGAATACATGGTGTGTTTTTTTTGATAAAATAGAAGATAATTTTTTTGCACAAAAAAGCTATTTGAAATCAAATTCCATTGTTTTTCCATCTTTGTATGCTTCTACTTTTCCAGTTTTATTATCAATGCTAATAGATTCATATTCGGGTTTTAGTAGCTCTTTTCCTGTTATATCCATCAACCCTTGTTTACGTTTTTTGGAAATCCAACAAAAACCTTGGCGCAGACTACAATGTATTTCACCATATTTTTGAGTAATATTTATAAGTTCTTTACCTTCTAAATTAATCAAATAAATACTATCGTTTCTTGTAGCTATAGCTGCATTGAGTTCAATATCTGGCACTCTATCATATGAATACTTCCCAACACGCCGACGTTTGCCTAGATGCAATAATTGCCATTTATCGTTTTTCTGCGCTGCAATCAATTCATTTTTAAACCTTTCTTCAGAATATCCAACATTAAACTTGGCATATTTTTCAGGAAAAACAACTTCTCCTTTACCATCAACAACAACTTTATTGTGTTTTTCTTCTATTTCATTTTCTGAACAAACTACCATCAACATATAACCATTTTTAAAAGGTATTTTCTGTTCACAATAAATGGGTTTACTAATGATATTTCCCATTGTATCTATAATTCCCCATTTTCCACCTGATGTATTTATTCGTCCTTTCTCGCGTGTTGTTTTTGCTCCAACGTTATAGGTTGCCAAACCCTCTGAAAATTGGTTAATCATTTCATATTCAGCCTCTGTTAGTTCATTTCCATTGTAATCTACCAAACCCCATAAGCCATTTTTGGGTTCTTCTTTTAAGCATAAATCAATGACTTTGCCGATGTTATAGGCTAACCTATTGTTGCCAATATCGCTCAAATCACTGTACTTTGGTGGAATGATGATTTGCCCAGTGATTGTGCTAATAGCACCCCATTTGCCATTGCGTTCTACTAAAATAACCTTCCTATCTCCACTCTGGCCATATTTAATCTTATCAAACTGAGGTTTTAATATTTCCGTTTGATTTTTATGAAGTACTCCCCATTGCTTATCTTTTTTTACCATAGCTATATTTTGTGTAAAAGGGCGTATTTCATCATAGGGAGTAGATAGTTTTTTAAGTTCAAGATTGTAGGCATATAGTTGACCTTTTTTAGAAGCAATCAACACATCTCCCCCATTTTTATATCTTCTAATTGAACTATAATCAAGTGATAATAGCTCTTCACCTTTGGTATTGATGAGTCCCCATTTTCCACCTTTTATCTTGTAATCTTTATAATGGGGAAAAAGTGAAAAACTCTTGCTTGGTCTAATAAACCGTTTCCCTTCATTATTAACAATCGCAATACCATATTTATCAAATGGAAAAATAAAACCATAAGTTAACTGTGGGCTTAATACTTCTCTACCTGTTGAATCAATAATTCCCTTTTTTTCATTTTGTAGAACTGTAGCATATCCATTACTGAACACTTTCTTTTTCTCTAAATAAAGCTTCCGATCATGAAAAAAATATGAATTTAATATACCATCATATTTATTAGCTTCTACTATTACCTTACCATCATGTGAGCATAAGCCCTGTTTTTCATCTTTTGTTACTTGGAGTAGTCCATCACGCCTTAAACACTGTATCTTATCATAGATCGGTTCAATTATTGTATTGCCCAAATCGTCAATAAGTCCTTTTTTACCTCCATTTTCTATTATGATTCTATCCCACACATGCTTCATTTTTCCTGCGGTGAGTATACCTCTATTACACCATCCTTCTTCTATCTCATCATATTTAGGTGCTATGATTTCAACTCCCTCACCATTCATAAATCCATACTTATTGTTTTTCTTAACACGAACTAACTTCCTGCTAAATTTACCTATAAACTCATAGCCTCTCTCGAAAGGAAGGATTATATTTTGAAGCGTGTCCATAATACCATATAATACCCGCCCGTCTGTAACCTCTGTTTTGATGTATTTATTTTCTTCTTCTGAGTAGTAATGTGATTCGCCTATCACTTTTCCCTTCTCTTTTTTAGCAACTAAATACCATTTTCGGTCATTCCATACTTCTAATTTTATAAACTCAAAAGGGATGACTACCTTGTTATTTATATCAATCACTCCCATATATCTTCCTTTTTGGGCAACAATTCTGTTAGGGTTATCTATTACAAGTGAGTGATAATCAAATGGTACAAGCAGTTGATAGGCAGTATCCATAATTCCATATTTGTAATTTTGCGTGACTACAGTAAACACCTTTCTATATTCAAAAAATCCATCGCGCTTTTTATCTGGTAATTGCTCATACTCTAAGGGTACAGTGATTTCACCCTTTGTATCTATCACGCCATACTTTCCGTCTTTTTTAGCTTTTAGGTGCTTTTTAGACCAAGCTACTGTTTCAAGACGCTCATACTCTAAGGGTATAATGACTTCCCCCTTTATATTTATCACACCATACTTTCCGTCTTTTCTAGCTATCAGGTATTTTTTAGACCAAGTTACTACTCCAAGACGTTCATATTCAAAAGGTAAAATAACTTTACCCTCTCCATTGATAATGCCATATATTCCATTTTTACTAACAATAAAAAGTGATTGTTCTTCCTCATAACCTTCAATAGAAATTGAATATAAATGGTCATAATCATCAGGAAGTACTTCTCCTTTATTAATATTAAACATTTCACAATACCCCTCAATAGATGAGGATGTTGGTACAGTATCAGTTATTAAAATCCATACATCACTGTTGGGAACTGTTTTTATTTTATGATACTTTTGGGGTAATATAATTTCGCCTTTCCTATTAATTACACCCAACAAATCGTCATTTTCAACCTGAAAATAATCTCCTAACTTGTATATATTATCATAAATCAAAGGCACTAAAAAGACGAATTCACTGTCCATAATCCCCTTTCTTCTACTGGTATCTTCAACAGTAAAAAATCCAGTATCTCTGAAATCTTCAATACGTTTGTACTGAACAGGCAACACTTCAACGCCTTTTTTATTGATAAAACCGTATAAACCATTGTTATAGACTTTGGCATATCCTTTATCGCTAAAGGGATAGAGGCGGTTATAACAGCGAATCTGACTGTCATCTACAAAGCAGTAATCGCCGTTGAGGAGGAGACCTGTTACATCGCAGTCTAGGCTTACTACCCTAGCAGTACGGTATTGAATGGGAGCAATAGTTTTGCCTTTTTCGTCAATGATGCCCCATTTATCGCCTTTTCTGACGGCTGCCCAGCCTTCGCTAAATTCACTGACTTCATCGTATTGTTGGCTGAAATCTTGGGCTAAAACGATATTTAAGCTGTTGACTATCAGTGCTGTGCACAAAAAGAGGATGTGGCTATAGTTTGGAGATAGTTGATACATGGTGTTTTTTTGATGAGATGGGAGACAAGAGATTTGAGTTTTTTTATTTTATGAAAAATTAATTAGTTTTTTCAAAAAAACAAAATACTTGAAAAAAACGAAAAGGGCAAATCAGTTATTGTTAATGATTTGTTAATGTACAGATTCCGTTTTCAATTAAACCCACCAACAAAAAACCTTTATCAAAAAACCTACCTACTCCTTCCACACTTTTCCATTCTGCAATAATTCTCCTTCTTTATAAATTTGATAAACATACATACCTGCTGGTAAATGTTGGATATTGGTTTGTCGGTCAGTAATGGAATCGGATAATACTTGTTGACCTGTTAAGTTATAAATGCAGATGTCTAAATTCTGGTGATTGCTGCCAAAATGATAGCGCAAAACGTCCGTTGTTGGGTTGGGATAGACTAAAACATCTAGGATGGGCAGGGGCAATTCTGTAGTTGAAGTAGTTAGGTTTGGAAAATAGTCGGGTTCAACATTGCCCTCCTTATCAAATTTAATATAATACATATCTTCTTCAAAAGGATCATTTTCTTTTACATCATATTTTTTAATCAACAACAAACAACCCAAATCAGGTGTTGCTAATGTTTGAACAATGGAATAGCCTGAATCACCGCCTAATAGTTTAAACCAATTTAATTCCCCATCTCCCTTAAGGCTGTACAAAGCTATATAAGTATCACAATCGCCATACCACTCAATAAAACAAGTCCCTAGTAAGGGGGTATAGTACAAATAATCACTATCTACATAATCAAAAATATAGGAGCCATATGATAATAAATCAGGGTAATTTTCTATGGTATCTGCAAAAATAATTTCATACTCCAGTGACTGATTAAAACGATATATTTCTACAGATTTAAAGCCTTTAGCGGGATAAGTAGCAGAATTGTATTTATTTGCTCCCATCCAAAAATACTCTCCCTTTAATCTATCTCCTTTTCCTTCAATTAAATCAACAATAAGCTGAACAGAAGAAAGTATATTAAAATCCATATCTAATTCATACAATACATCAACTGGAAAAGTTTTTAAACAATAGGTAAAATCATTTTTTTGAAAAATAAAATCTCCTATAGATATATCTAGCACTTTTCCCTTTATAAAATTCCCTTTTTTATCATACTCCGCAACTGCTGTAAAGGGTTCTATTAACCCACCCTTTGCACCCATTACTATAAGATTCCCTTTATCATTGATAAATACAGAGCGAATGTTATATAAGTCTATAGAATCTTCTAGCTCATGGTGATTAATTATATTTAATAAAGTATCCAGTTCTAAAAAAAATAAATTGCTTTTTTCTGTTTCTTCTGATACACACTGCCCTAATATCAAATAGTGATAATTAACAGTATCTAAAACTATTTTATAAGATGTACACAATTGATTTAGAGGAGCTTTAAAGTGTTTTTTTCTAATCACACCCTTATCTGGTTCTAATAATTTTATGCTATAACTTGTCTCATTAGAGCCATACAGCAATTGTGCATAAAAATAAATATACTGCCCATTTGCTGCATTATTAATGGTGTAAATCCGATCTGCATAAGCTGTTTTTTCTAACGGTTGGAAAGATTGGGCGAAGCTTGTTGTTAAGGTGGTTGATAAGAGGGATAGTAAAGTAATTAGTTGAGTACTTTTCATAAATTGTATTGATTTTAGGAGAAATAAAACACCTACAGTATCTTAAAAATACTGTAGGTGTTTATTTGTAAATATACACTTTGACTTACTCTTGTGGTAACAAAAGTCTGGCTTTAAATTGACCGTTGGTATAGGTTAAAGTATCAGGTCGAGACTCAATGAATTTGGGTGGACTGAATTCGGAAATTACAAAAGTGAGTTCATAAGTCCCAATTACTTCTGTAGAATCCTCTGATATCCAATCAATTATAAGATGATTGTCAATACCTTCTGCTTCCAACAAATCATAGGTTTCTGTTAATGCATCTCCATCAGCAGCATAAGTAAAGAATCTAGATGTAGGCTCTATTGTAGGAGTACCTGGTTGCCTATATTTAAGTGGGATTTTTCCAATCCTCAATAAAAACTTAGCAACATATATCTGCTCTCGTAACTCACCAAATTGATTAAAATGTTTCAAGTGTAGGCCAACTTCATTACTACCTTTAGTATATGGGGCAAACCAACATCTTTCTGCTTTCCAATTGAGCGTATCATTTAATAAAGCTATTGATTGATAATCACTCCAATCAACACCTTCCTCGTTTTTGCTACAAGAGCAAACGAGGAATAAAAACAAGCAAAAGCCATAAGTATATTTCATTGTATTCGCTATTTTAAGAAAATCTTGTGAGTAGATTGCTGGTTATTTTGGGTGATTTTTATAAAGTATATGCCTGAAGGATAATCACTTAATTGTTGCTCAAAATAATGGGTGCCATTTGGTCTATAACCTGTAAAAAGATTTTGTATTTCTTGACCTAAATGATTGACTAGTGTAATTGTCACGCTACCATCTTCTGGCAAATAAGTTTCAAGATTTAACTGTTGTTCTAATGGATTAGGAAATACCTTTGAAGTAATATGGGTAGGAATAGCTAATATTGCCTCAGTTTGTTGTTTGTAAGTAGTTGAGTCCGCAGTACGCCAGTCGCGATCATCATTTAAAGTAAGGTGCCAATCTGTAGCGGTTTGTCCATCTGAGCAGAAAACAGTTACCCTTAAATGTAAAGATTGATTATAAGGCATATTGGCTGTTTTGCACTGTGTAGAACCAAAGGGATAATAAGAAAATCCATCATAACTATACTCCCAATTATAGTAATTTACATTACCACAGTCACTTACATTTGCACACCATGTATAACTTGTATTATTCTGCCCTATTGTGGGACCAGAAATAGCTACACTCATAGCATCATAGTTTCTATAATTCGATATAGTGCAGGCTAAATTTTCTATTTGACGGGTATTATCACGAGTATTTGTACCTGTTGCTTTGCCATTAAATTCAACATTAGGATTAGAGTAATATTGTATTCTTGCCTCTCCCGAAGGCAGAGAATTTAAAACTGTTCTCCATCTTTCTTTCCACCAGAAAGCTCCTGTTGTAAAGTTATGCCCATGAGCAAAAGGAGATAAGTTTGGATGAGTACCAGTATCATTATCATGTCTGGCTCCAAATACATGTCCAATTTCATGTGAAAAGGTAAATCTTCCACCTGCTGCATCAATTTCTGATATTGCATAAGCAAATGCCTCATCTCCTGTATTTAGTCGATAAGTAACACCGAAGATACTACCACCACCATAATTACCATCTGTAAGTAGCACAACTATATCTGCTTGATATTGATTTCTTAAATTTTGAGCAGCATTACTAAGTCGTAAATCATCTAAATCATCACCTATCTCATCACTCTCACTAAACCCTAATAACTCCTCCACACCTGCTAGTTGAAACTCTAGATCAGCTGTTCTAATATCACTATTTCTACAAATATTATTCGTTTGTTTAATGAATAACGTAGCAGCACTTTCTGGATTATCTATCTGTTCAGCGGCAGAGGTATACAGTACTAAAACTCTCACAATTCCACTACAGCTACTACGGTCTTCTGTACTAGGTAAGTGAGCACTAGGGCTATGGGTTATACTTTCATGTGGTGTAGCACACTCACGAGGTCCATATTTCATCTCGTCCAATTGTATCAATATATTTTGCCCTTTACCTAAGTCTTGAAGTGCATAAATTTCATCTCCAATGTTTATTTGTCCATAAATAGCTCCTTTTTTAGAGATAATGGTCATTGAACCATGCTCACGCCCTCGAAATTCACCATGCCATGAAAATTCTTCATCTGAAACAGCTTCAACAGATGTTGCGTAAGCTGATATGCTACCTTTTCTATTGGGAATAATAAAGGATAGAATACCTTTCTCTTGAACAGTTTTCAAATTACTTACTTTCACAAGTTGAAGTTTCTTGTACAATGGATTTGTCTTTAAACGCTCCAGTTTTGTCAATTGTCCCTTATTCAAATCCATTTTAGCTTCATCAATAGGCGTAAACAAACTAACTTCTTGAGCATAAATCGACGTAGTGACAATAAGTAATAAAATAGCAAATGTAATTTTGCAAAGAATTCCAGGCAAAAACAAACCTAAAAATTTGTTTAAGTTCATAATTTTAAATACTTTTAATTGTTGAATAAAGTTTTGTAGCCTCACTAAGCTAGGCTACACAGCTTTGCCTTGTAACTTCCTAGAAGTTGCAAGGCTTTTTTATTGTTGGGTAATCTTTAGAATCTAATGGTTTATTTTATTTTTATATAAACAGATATTAGGTACCTAACTCTATGGAAAATACCATTAGATATATTTGGGATGAAATGGTTTTGAAAGTAAAATGTAGGTAAAATGCCATTCATTTTCCTACTTAAAAGCGGATTGATGATACAAATATAAAGGCTTTTTTTGACATAAACAAACCCTGATTGAATGGCAAAATAGGCAAGTTTAAGAAATTAAATAATCATTTTACAAAAAAAAAAAAAATGTAATCAACTATATTTCAATCACTTAACTACCCAAAGCTCCAATAACAGCATAGACACTATTTTTATTTCCACCAAAAATAAAAAAACAACATACTTTTTCATTATCATTTTCGCTTCATTTGGCAATACATTGTTATCAAAGCATTTAAATCTTGTGATTTTTTTTGATATAGAAATAAAAAAATGTGTGAAGGGTATCCTTCTTTCCATGTATTTTTCAAAAAATCAAATATAAATATTACTTTTTCCTACTTTCAATGCTCGGCTTATTCAACATAGTTAGGTCTAATAAAAAATATCATTTTCTAAGCAAAAGCATGAAATCCAGACAGCCGCTTATTATCTTTGTCATTAATCTATGGAAAAAAAACAACGTCCAACTAGGATATACTTTGCCTCAGACTTACATTTGGGGATTCGTGACAGTCGAGCGCGAGAGCGTTTGTTTGTGCGATGGCTGAATACGATTCAAGCAGATGCAACCGCTATTTATTTACTGGGTGATTTATTTGATTTTTGGTTTGAATATAAAACGGTGGTGCCAAGGGGTTATGTGCGTTTACTAGGCAAATTGGCTGCTTTGCGAGATGCAGGGATTCCGATTTATTATTTTGTGGGCAACCACGACTTATGGATGCACGACTATTTGGAGAAGGAACTAGACATTCCTATTTACCATCAACCAATTATCGAAAATTTTGATGGAAAAACGTTTTTTATTGGGCATGGTGACGGCCTCGGCCCTGGTGATACGGGTTATAAGTTGATGAAAAAGGTATTTACCAATAAAATTTGTCAGTTTTTATTTGCTTGTTTGCATCCCAATATTGCCATCGGTATTGCTAATTATTTTTCCCAAAGAAGCCGCCTAGCAAATGGCGAAACGGATAGTCATTTTTTGGGCAAAGAGCAGGAAATGCTTTGGCAATACTGTCAAAAAAAATCGAAGGAGATGCCGCATATCAACTATTTTGTCTTTGGCCATCGGCATTTGCCCCTTACATTAGACATTAAAGAAAATACTACTTATATTAATTTAGGTGACTGGATAAAACATAATTCTTATGCAATATTTGACGGACAAAAGCTTACTATTCAATACTTTAGCTAAAATTACTGGCCTTATCATCGCCTTTGTTGTGTTGATTGGCTTTTCGAGTGCTTATTGGTTGGATGGCGAAAACAGTGAACTACATAGCTCGCTCCATGTAGCCGAAACAGTAAGCACAGGCAACTATCAATTGATTAGCAAAGTGCCGACCTCAGCGCGCTACCTAACGACTGACTTTCTAAAATTTGCCTACATCATTACCAATAATAATGAGGTGATCAAATACGATTCCTTGGGGCGTGCTGTTGCTAAATACTCCAACAATCGCTATGGTAATTTGACTTCGATAGATGCAACAAGCCCTTTTAATGTCTTGCTTTTTTATAAAGATGAGGCTACGGTTGTGACGGTAGATATGCGCTTGGGCAAGCGGATGTTGTTTCGTTTAGGAGAGATTCAGAATATGCGAAATATATCTGCCGTTTGTTTATCAGAGGACAATTATATTTGGTTGTTTGATGCGAATGAAAATAAGCTGAAAAAGGTAGATCATTCCTATAACATCATCAAAGAGAGTATCGATTTAAGCACTATACTTGGTCAGCGCATTGCTCCTACTCATATGGTTGAGCGTGGCGGTTTGGTATTTGTCAGCGTTCCTAGAATGGGCATTATCATGTTTGATGTGTTTGGTAATTACTATTCTTCGGTATCTAATTCTGAAATTGGTACGAATACGATTCCACAGTTTCAAATTGTGAATAGAAATATGGTCTTTTTTGAAGATGGGCAAATGAGTATTTTCCGCATTGGTCCAAATACAAAAAACCGCATTAGCATACCCAATACTTTGTATACGCAAGATGTGAAAGTGGAAAAAGGGCGTTTGTATATTTTAGATAGACAAGAATTGCATTTTTATAAAAGGGTTAATTGAGATATGAGACAGGAGATGTTAGACGAGCGATGGCTGTTTATTGTTATCGGAGTTTTGTTAGCCTATCAAGAAACGAATGAAATATTATATCTAATCAGATAACAAGTAAAGCCTGATCATTAATTAGTGATCAGGCTTTGTTATTAAAGAACAATTTTAAAAGAGTGTGTCAAGGATTTAGAGAATAACGAAATGTTATCCAAATGAAAGGAGAACCTTTACTTTTTACAAAATAAAATATTCTTTTTTTTTATTAGTGTTGAAAAACGGCCTTGAAAGTTTTTGCGTTAAGCGCGAAAAAGTTTCACCGCCTTGATTTTTTCTTTCTTTTTTTATCAAGAAAAAAAGGAAAAAAACGTAGGGAAAGGGACACTTTATAACATTAAGGTAAATAGCTCTTATAGGAAAACCCTCTTTTCTTGACGCACTCAGTGTTATTGGATTAGCGATAGCCTTCCTGTTTGGCTAATGGATTTTTTACTTAATTTTGGCTGTCTATTTTCTTTTAAAAAAAGAGTGATAAAATCCCCTCTATTGTTATGTTTGTCAAACAATAGAGGGAAAAAAGGAAAGTGTTGAAATTATTTAGCTGCTATAATAAGTGGCATAAAATGTAAGCTTTACCAGTATAGATTTATATGAGGTAGGTGCCAAGCACTATTTAATTGTGCACAATTTTGTGCTAAAGTATTAGAAATGAGCAGTTTAGTCTTTTGCTATTGTAGCATTACTTTTGTCTAAGTACTTACTTGTTCAAATCTATTGGCTCAACTTCATTAGCTTTTTGGTTAATCGGCTACTAGGAGTTTGCAAAGTATAGTAATATACCCCTGCTGGTAAATCTTTTAGGTTGACTTTTAATTGGTGAGTGCCTACAGGCTGTACTTCGTTTTCTACAAGGGTAGCAACAGTTTGACCACGCATATTGTATATATTCACAGTAACTTGTTCCTGTTGTGTCAATTCATATTGCAATTCTACTGATGTTCGGAAAGGGTTTGGTTGAACATTTACATTGTTAAACACCTCTCGCTTTTGGGTTTTGCCAGCAGGAACATAGGCAACTGCTGCAAAGCCTTCTGTTGGTTTTCCAAGCGATCCACTATACCCACATATACCATAAATACCTTCTAATTCTGGGAAAGAAGTGTTACAAGCTCTAATGGGTTTTATTACTACTGTCATGCCATCATGTACATCCACTCCTATATCTAAAAAGTTAACACTGTTATCAGGAACCGCCCCGTTAAATGCAGTCTCACCAGATGCAGTAGTAAAAGTAACCCAATATCCTTCGGGGCTGTAGTGGGCAGAAGACCATTCGAGTTCCTGTCCATTACACCCCCCAGTGAAGTACATATGGCATTGAGCAGTGACTTGTTGTTGACTACTAAATAAAATAATTGCAACTAAAAAACAGTTTAATAGTAACTTGTCAATTTTAAACATGATTCTAATTTTTAAGTTTCCTAATCTTTAATTAAAAAAACACAATACATATTCTAAAATATCTAAGGAATAGAGAAATAATGAAAATTTTTCAATAAACATTTCAGATTATTATTGTTTTATTAAATTACATGACAACCATAGTCATACATTTAATACTAAATCATTTGTTTGCTGTAACTCTTACAAAAATGGGACATAATGAATGGTGAAGCAATTACATTTTTTTTGATTGGCCCGACAAAAACTCATATTAACATTACTTTTTAAGCTCATAGTTAATTACTTAGCTAACTAAAAAGTATTTTTTTTGTGTAAAAAAATAGCCCAAAAAAGTAGTATCATTTTTGCTTTTTTTAAGCCATTAACCATTATTTAAACTAAAAACCATGTATTCTAGCGACTTAATAGAAGTATTAAAAACATTTGACAATAAAACACTAAAACGCTTACATAAATTTCTACAATCTCCTTATTTTAACAGTAACCAAAAAGTGGTGGACTTATTTAAGTATATTAGTCGCTATGCACCTGCTTATACTGATCGACGATTGGCAAAACAACAAGTATTCAAGTATTTTTTTCCCAAAGAAAATTATGAAACAAGTAGGGGAGCTTCTTTGCGCCGTTTAATGAGTAGTTTATTTAAGTTGGTGGAAAAGTTTATCGTATATGAAGCAATTGACCAAGAAAAACAGGTATTAAATAACCACATACATGTACTAAAGTTTTATTCAAAGAATACTTTAGATAATCAATTTCAAAAATTTTTTAAGCGATATGTACAAAATTTTCAAGATAATTACCCTTATAGAAGCTTTGAGTTTTATCAAAATGAACACTTAGTTCAAGATACTTTATTTGAGTTTTATAGTTCTAGAGATCAAAAAAAATGTGAGGATGTTTTACAAAAATCTATTAATAATATTGATATTGAGTATCTCACCAACAAACTTCGTTTTGCTTGCCTCATTTACAGTCATCAAAAGGTGCGGCAGTCTAATTTGACTATTTCTTTTTTAAGTGAAGTACTTCATGCTATTCAACACTTTAAAATAGAGGTTTACCCTGCATTACATATTTATAGACATGCTACTTTCTTTCTACAAGATGTTCAAAATGAGGAAGATTTTTTTCAATTTAGAGCATTATTTGATAAACACGCACAAAAATTTCCCATCTATGAAGCGCGGCAGCTGTATGCTTATGCCAAAAATTACTGTGTAAAACAAGTAATCAACGGGCAAACAAAATATTATCAAATTATGTTTAAATTATATAAAAGTGAAATAGAGCAAAAGGTCATCTATGCTAATGAAAAAATACAGCCTGTAGATTTGGCTAATATGGTTAATTTAGGTCTATATTTAAAGGAATTTGATTGGGTAGAAACACTTTTAGTAGAACATAAACATAAAATTCTTAATCAAAACGCTACAGATATTTTTCAATATAATATGGCTCGATTGCTTTTTGAAAAATCAGAGTATGCTGCTGCTATGGATATGCTAAAAACAGCTAACTTTAAAGATGTGCATTATACACTTGCGGCAAAACGACTGTTGGCAAGGCTCTACTATGAAACAGATGAGTTTGACTTATTAGAATCTATACTGAATAGTTTAAAAGTGTTTATTCATCGAAATACTATTATTACTGAAGACCATAAGGCTGTGAACCGCAATTTTGCTCGCTTTTTATACCGCATCATGAATACTGCTCCTAGAGATGCCATAAAAATTGAAAAAATTCAAACTGAAATCAATGCAACTAATGCCTTAACAGAAAGAACTTGGCTGCTGAAAAAATTAGAGGAGTTGAATCGCTAAATGATGTATGATAAAAGAAACAAAATACAGATGGATGACTTAGAAAAAGGGGGAGCTTCAACATTGAATTATCAAATTAATAGCATATTTTCATAAATTGTGTTATTTTTATCATTGTTTGACCATTAATTTTATTTTTTTTCGTAGCTTGTCAGAAATTAAACCATTATAATGTATAGGCAATTTCCTATTCACTGCTGAGTTTGCCCTCAAATATTTTATATAAAGTCATTGCCACATTGCCTTAAACACTAATAACAAACTATTTACACTTTTTACTTTTAAAATATTCTCACCCTTCTTATACATTCTATAAGCTAACCTTTTAAATAAACAATATATGGCTATATTAAAAAGAGCTATTGAAATTTTGCTGATAGAAGATAATCCAAGTGATATTTTGTTGACGAAGGAAGCATTTGCAGAAAGTGATTTACAAAGTAATTTACACACTGCACAAGATGGCTGTGATGGATTGGATTTTATTCACAAACGCGGAAAGTTTAAAGATGCGGTTACCCCAGATATTATTCTTCTGGACTTAAATATGCCTAAAAAAAATGGCAAAGAAGTGCTAGAAGATATTAAACAAAATGATGCTACTCGCTTAATTCCTGTTATTGTATTAACAACTTCGCATGATGAAAACGACATTCGGGAATGTTATCAACTACAAGCCAATAGCTACATTCCTAAGCCCGTTAATTATGCGGATTTTGTACATATTGTTGGTATTATTAAACTGTTTTGGTTTGAAACCGCTACCCTACCTTCTATGTTTAATCGGTAGTAAAATGTGAGTTACAAGACAAACAAGGAGCATAACTTATTGATTATTAATAAATTACACTTAACACAACTACATTACACCTTTACTTACTTGTGCATATTGTAATATTTTTTTATTCTTAATTCAGTTCTTTTTCTAACTAAATAGAAAAGCGACATCATTTCTATTCAAATTTTTTAGAAATCCTTTTTCAGTACTAATAAGATCGGCTGCTAATGCCTTCTTTTTGTCTTGTAACAGCAGTATTTTTTCTTCAACACTGTCCTTGCAAATCATTTTATAGGCAAATACTCTTTTGGTTTGCCCAATTCGATGAGAACGGTCTATTGCTTGTTGTTCTACCGCAGGATTCCACCAAGGGTCTACTAAAAATACATAGTCTGCAGCCGTTAGGTTAAGCCCTAAGCTACCTGCTTTGAGGCTCATTAAAAATACGCGACAGCTTTCTGTTTCCTGAAACAGCTTAACTGCGTCCTTACGTTGTGTGGGTGAGGTAGAACCATCTAGGTAGGCATATTGGATGTCACTTTTTTCCAATTCATTTTTAATTAAGGCTAACATCCCCAAAAATTGAGAAAAAATAAGGATTTTGTGTTGCCCTGTTTTTTCAACAATGTATTTGACCAGTTCTTTCAATTTAACCGATTCTGTGCCATAGTCTTCGGAATCTTTTAACAATGAGGGGGAGTTGCAAATTTGCCTCAATTTCATCAAGCCTTCCAAGATATACATACCTACTTTACCCATGCCTTCACTATCAATTTTTTCCAAAATTTTAAAGCGGTAATTATTACGAAATGCCTCGTAGACCTTGCGTTGTTGCCCCTTCATTTCACAATACAATACGGTTTCTGTTTTAGGCGGCAGTTCTTTAGCTACCATCTCTTTAGTGCGGCGCAAAATAAATGGATACACAATTTTTCGCAATGCTTTTACCTTAACTTCATCACCATGTTTATCTATTGGGTTGGCAAACTCTTGTTTGAAAAACTCCATGCTTCCCAGCATACCGGGGTTCAAAAAATTCATTTGAGCATATAAATCAAAAGTATTATTTTCAATAGGCGTGCCTGTTAGGGCAATTCTATTTTTGGCGTTCAACAAACGAGCAGCCTTATATCGCTTAGTAGTTGGATTTTTAATGGCTTGTGACTCATCTAACACTACATACTCAAATTCAAATTTGCTAAATAGCTCAATATCAGAAGTTAAGATGCCATAGGAGGTAATCACTAAGTTGTAGTCTTCAAAAATTTCGGTCTTGGTTCGACTTCGAGTAGGTCCATGATGACGATGATAGGTCAGTTGTGGACAAAATTTTTCGATTTCTGCTTCCCAATTGAACATCAACGTGGTGGGAGCCACAATTAGGTTGGTTTGGTGTTCTGTTTGGCTTTCTATTTGTTTTTGCAAAAATGTAAGAACTTGTAATGTTTTCCCTAAGCCCATATCATCGGCTAGGCAACCGCCCCAGTGAAAATCTTTCAAGAAATTGAGCCAGTTAAACCCTTCCTTTTGATAATCTCGCAGTGTTGCAGTTACTTTTTCAGGCAATCGTACACTTTCTATTTTAGAAAAATTTTGTAAGCGTTTTCGCTTGTCCATCAATTCTCTTTGCACCTGCTCATCATCAATCAATCCATAGAGTTCATCTACTAGAGAAAAATGAATCTTGGAAATACGCAATTTTTTTCCTTTCAAATCGCCCATTTTAAACAAGCTTGCGTATTTCTGCACCCAATCGTCTGGCAAAACGCCGAGTGTCCCATCGTTTAGGCGCACAAAACGGTCGTTGCGGATTAATGCCTTTTGTACATCTTTTAGGCTTACCACCTGATCGCCAAAATTGATTTCGCCCCCTACATCAAACCAGTCTATCCCCGAACTGACTTCTATTTGCAATTCGGGTTTGTTCACATTATAATGAAATTTGCTTAATTGTTTGAAGCCAAATAATTCTACATTGCGCTTTCGCAGCTGCTCGGCAAAGTCCAAAAACCATAGGTTTTCCATGACTGAATCATAGGGCAAAAAATAAAATAAGCCTTCGGTATCTTCAAATTGCAGTTCAAAATCGGGATGTAATTGTTGAACAAATTCGGCAAATTCCAGCTCAAAGTCCGCATCTCGTTCTGTTTGAATCAAGCCTTTTTCCTCATCATAAATGGTAATTTCTTTCTGCCCATTTAATTCTTTCAACTGATTATTGTAGTTTACCACAGGCTGAATAATTAAAAAATCGTCTGATTCTTTTAAATAAATTTGCGCTTTTGGTTCTACTTCATCGGCTTCTATAGCTACCTGAACTGCTATATTGACCGCAACTTCAAATTTATCTTGTAAAGGCTCTACTGTGTTTTTAAATAAAGTGGGTAAATGTGCTCTTTTTACCTTTAAAATAGGGCGTTTAGTAAAGGTTGTTAACTCTTCTAATGTTTGTCCATCCTCTATTAAGTAAATTTTTTCATTATTCTTCAACAATTGACTGGTCAACAACTCTGCTCTTTTAATAGGAATGAATTCTTTTTGAGTAGGGATATAGAGGGCAGTGCTTAGTTGAGCAAATTGTTCATTACCATCTAAAGTAAAATGTAAGGTTACGCGCTCATTAGCAAGTTCTAAGGGCTGGATATTTTTCAGTTTTATTTTTTGGTTATTTTCTTTAAACTGATAATAGACAATTTTTTCTTGTAATAACGCAAAGAGTTGTTTGAGTTGCCCAATAATGTAATTTTGGACAGTAGTTAGTGCATCAGATTTAAGTTCCGTTTGTGTTATTTGATTTTGACTGGTACTTTTTTGCCAATTGTATCTCCCTCTAAAACTAGTGTTTTGATAGGCAAAATTTGCCACTTGATCCTCTGACAATGTATCTATTAGGTCAAAAATATGTACATCATTAGCATCCAAAAGTGGCAGGCGTTTACTGGTAATGTTGCCATTATTATCTCTTTCAAAAACAGGCCGCATATCGCCAACCAACAGTTTTTTCTCCTCATCAATTATGCCGGTAATTGGTATGATTTGAAAACCGGGCAGCGCATCATTATTTTCCAAAAATTTAAATACATAGGCAACATGTCGTTGTTCAATTTTAGCATTGAAATTGACTTTGCTTCGACTGCCAATATTAACTGTTTTTTCTTTAAAAGATTTTTTCTTATATTTTCTCCCTAAAGATTTTAACTCACTCAGTTTTACCAAACTATTATCTAGTACTATCAAGGACATTTTTTCTCCTTGCAATTTAAAATCAAATTTGCCCTCTAAATCATCTTCTAAAGTATAGCCATAGGGAGCAAGCAGTTTATTCTTTATCACATTCCAGTTTCGCATCAAATCGAAAGCTTGTTCGCCGCGTTCTTGTCGGATTTGTAAGAACACCGCTGCCTTATGGATGCACAACTTATGAGCAGATTCGGAGCAAGTACAAGAGGTGTTAAATTTACCTGCATCGGATTTTTGAATAGAAACAGTGTGCGTTTCCCCTCTAAATAAGAGGGTAGCAGTAGCATTTCTATCATCTCCTGGGGTGATAATGGCGCGCTTTTTTTGAGCTAATTGCTTGGCGCGCAACCAATCTTCGCGAGAGCAGTGCTTTTGCAGTACAAACTCATTGATGGTTGGCATATAAATTTCTGTATCAGACTGGTCGTATAGCTTAATGGGTGGCACTTCATAGCCTAATTTTTGTTCTAAAGCTAATAATGAGGCGACAGTGTGTTTACAGACGCTCGTCCAACCTTGTGGGCAAGTACATTGTGTTTTGAAGTTTTCTGTTTGGTTAAATTTTTCGATGGTAACAGTGTATACCTCATTGGAATAAAACTCATTTTCTACTTCATAGACTGCTTTTTCATTGGGCAAGTCAAACATTTTCAAATCATAGGCAGCCATTCTATACAAACGCTTCCCCTTAGTTCTAGTTTGTTGACCTGTTTTGTAATTTAGTACTCGCTGAATGATTCTATTTTTTACATTTACCACTATATGAAGTTATTTTTGACTTTGATTTTATAAAAAACTATTTCATAATTCTACCCCCATTTGGTATGTTTTATTATCTTTTTAAGATATGTTTCATTTTCTTCCTAACACTTTGGTTGCGAGATTGCCTTTCAGCTATTTAGACTTTTGGATATTTAGCTTTTAGAAATTAGTGATTAGAAATTGGAAATTAATTCTTAAACCTTATCATAATTGTAAGTCTTTGATTATTAGTTTTTTATAAAAAAAATAATGACTAAGGCCGTCGTTACAAAATTTATTCAAAAAGAAACTAAAAAAACCGAAAACGAATCTACTAATTACGAATTGTCAAAATAAGCAAAAACTGTTTGGCTGAAAAGCATGGCATTTGAAACATACCCTTTTTAAAACTTTGTTTATTAGTAATCCTAAAATAATAAGCTTTCTTATTCTTATATGACAGCTAACATCAGCCCAATACATGCCACCTACTCCTATTTACAAATTTTTGATTTTCAAAATCTTATGCACGCCATCCAAGATCAATATTTAGGCACTTTAATTTTGGGTTTTAGCAAAAGACTTGTTTTTTTATAGACTTCTACTTGCTCACGCGTCCATAGCATAGGGCGCGCACTCCCTTTTAACCATGCTTCCACTTGATCTTGATAATGTTCACTGCCGATGTGCCCTGACTGTCCTGGTGGTAAAATGGCCTTGCTATTTGCCAAATTACCCATATCAATGATTTGGCGATAAGAAGTTGATATTAACCCCTCATTCATTACTTTTCTATCACTTGCCGTTGTTTGGAGGGGGGTATCATGATCGCCGCCAATGGGTAAAGGCCCAACATTGAACGCTTGATCCAGTGGTTTTTTAACGCTCATTGCATGTTTGAAAACCACGCGATGCAATGCTCCCCAATGCCAACGGTGGATATGGTCATGCCCAAAGTGATTTTTCAACCATTCAACTGCTCCCATAAGGCTTTTTTTCAGCACCTCCACACGTCCTCCTATCCGATTAACCCACCAACTATCCGTATCATTTAATAGTCGTAATAAAGTAACAGTATCATGCCCACTAAATTCATTGGTAGTTGCTAGTCCAGGGTCTTGTAAACCACTACCTTGAAAACACTTTGTCAACTCCTCTCCTAGCAATTCTTTAAATAATAAGTCAATAAGTTGATACTTTGTTAGTGTGTAAATGCTGGCTGCACTGCTATCTATGGTCAACTGTCCATCCCAACTAACCAACAGATGTAATGCTTTTTCATAAGTTTTATTGCGTACTTGATTTAATTCAACATATAACTCTTGAAATAGTTGAACAAAACCTTCTGCGGCAACGCTATGAACGTCATTTTGCATTTGCTCGCAGTCTAATAGAGATACCTTTCGCTTTTGTGCCATCAAATCCTCTAGGCGTTTTGCTCGATAGCCATTCATCCAGCTTTCACCCAAATAATGTGGGTAATCATCTGTCACAGCTTTATTATTAGCGGTAATAATATAGCCCTTTTCAGGGTTATACATATGTGGCATTTCTTTAAATGGAACATTTCCTATCCATTCACATTCCCCTGACCAGCCTTCTGCTAACACTCGTCCGTCTCCTTTAGCTCGAACTGGAACCTTGCCTGTTACCCAATGTCCAATATTTCCTTTTACATCCGCATAAATCATATTTAGTTGTGGCGCATCCATAAAACTCATGGCATGAACAAAATCCGTCCAATTTTTTGCCTGATTTAATTGCCACCAAGAACGAAATATTTGCCCAACCTGCAAAGCATTGGACTGTAGAGAAAAGCAATGAGTAGTCTCTCCAATTACTTCCGAAATAATAGGACCATGATGTGTGGAAATAACTTGCGCTATATGTGGTTTTTCTTGCCCTTTCACAACGTATTTTTCTTCTATAACCGTTGCTTTTCGCCATTTTTCCTTAAAAAGATATTGTACTAAATTTTTATCATTTTTTCTAATTTTTTCTAAAAATAAATCCTCACAATCTGTAAAAGCGAGCGTAATGCCCCAGCTTATATGTGTATTATGCCCAATCATTACTAAAGGGAAACCCGGTATAGAAGCACCTGTTACCTCAAAATCGGGGCAGTTGAGATGATTTTCATACCAAATGGCAGGTGCGGAAAGCGTTAAATGTGGGTCGTTGGCTAAAATGGCGTGGCCTGTGGTGCTTTTTGCTGGCGAAATACACCATGAGTTACTACCGCCATTTTGCTGTAATAATGGGTGATGAGTACCTTTTAATAAGTTAGACTGGCAAAGTTTATCAACATCCCCTGTTGCTGTTAAAATGCTAGGATTTTCTTTGGAATAGCGAATATCAATTTCGTGGGCAGCGGCATGTCCTACTTTTTCCTCAATTTGTGTGCGTACCAATTGCGATTGCCATGCATGGGAAAGTTGCCAAGCCATCAGCCTCGAAAAAGCCATTGTATCTAACAGTGTCCATTTTTTAGGTTGATGTTGGGTCAGTGTAAATTCAACAGGGAGTTTATGTTGATGTAGTTTTAGGTAAGCATTAACACCTTTTACATAGCATTTCAATAACTGTTTTAAGTGTTTGGGTAGCAATTTTAAGTCGGCTTTCCCTAATCTGGCAAAGCCAAAAGTTCGAGCTGCAATATCTACTTCTAAAGCACCTTCTCCAAATACCTCGCTTAAAGTTCCTGTGGCTACCCTGCGGTTGAGTTCCATTTGCCAAAAGCGGTCTTGTGCATGAACTAGGCCCTGGGCAAAAACTAAATCCTCGGTATTTTTGGCATAAATATGTGGAATCCCCCATTCATCACGAATGATTTCTACGGATTCCTTTAATCCTTTTAATTTTATGTTGCCTTGTGTTTTAGGTAAATTCCGTTGGCTCAGTTTTTCGAGCCCTAACTTGGTTACAGAACCTAAAAAATCATAAAATATTGCCATATAAATACGTCTTTGCTTTTTTTGGGGGTATTTTAGCAAAAATAACAAATAGTTGTCAGTATCACAGAAAAAATGTGTCTTGTTCACTTATTTTTGACTAGAAAAGTTCATTTGAGTAATTATACAATAATAAGTTGAAGCAGTCACCTTTATTATTTCCACATTTAAAAGGGTACACAAAAGTCATCTTTTTTTTCGTAAAGCAGATTCATGAATCTGTTTTACGAAAAAGAAGCGCGAGCAG